>CAZBVD010000063.1:0-8712 GCA_964495235.1 uncultured Dysgonomonadaceae bacterium
AATTCTTACGAATACTCTGCTCTAATACGCCTAAAAATTTATGTTCCATATATATTTATTAAGAATCGTGTATTATATACAAAAGTAGCAATTTATTTGAGATAAAAAAGAATTAGACCTGTTACTCTTTTATTATTACCATTTTACCAATACAGTAAGTTAGTATTTGTTAGGTGATACAACCATGTTTAAAACAAAAAGAGGAATATATGATTACCATACATCCCTCTATATTTTCAGCAGTTTAGTAGAAATATGTTTTTTATAAAAACAGACCGAAATGGGTTAATTGTTTTCTACTAAGCCCACACCAAAGGATTTGTGAGGGAGCAGAAGGAAGTAGAATTTATTTTCTAGATTTGGCAAATGGTCAAAGACAAGTGCCAACGTTGGGCTCAACGCTCACTTCTTAATTTCCCTCCATATACTTAAATCGTCTAATACTTCTCTTAGGTGTTTTATCAAACTCCTCATCTTGTAACCTAAACGACCTTATTTGACTATAAGAAGCAAGATTCTCATTCACTTGTTTTATTTTTCTTTCGAAATAAGAGTGATATCTATCAGTATTTATTTGCTTCATTTTCAACACCTCTTCGTTGGGATAAATTAGAGCAACCACTTTGCCATCCTCTTCTATAGCTAAGGATTCTTGCACGCTAGGCAAGTTATTTAGCTTTTCTTCAATTTCTTCGGGATATATATTCTGACCCGATGCACTTAGAATCAAGTTTTTGTTACGTCCTTTTATATATATAAAACCATCCTTATCCATTACTCCAAGGTCGCCCGTCTTCATCCATCCATCTTTGGTAAATGAATCCTTTGTAGCCTCCTCGTTTTTGTAATAGCCAAGCATCACATTCATGCCTCTTGTCAGAATTTCGCCAACTTCATTTTCAGGATTATTAGAGTCAATCTTAACCTCCATACGGTCGATGGGTTTACCACACGATTGGTGTCTGAAAACTTTAGAAGAACAATATGCAATTAATGGGCTGCACTCTGTCATGCCATAACCAACTGTGAAGGGAAAATTAATAGACATAAGAAATTTCTCCACCTCTTCGTTAAATGCTGCACCTCCAATTACAAATTCATCTACTTGACCTCCAAAAAAATCAATCAATTGTTTTTTAATCTTTTTGCGAACAAACATATTTACAATCGGAACTTTAAGCAATGTCTTTGCAGGGTTTTTCAGAATAGTAGGAAACACATTTCCTTGTACTATTTTTTCTATAATCAGAGGAACAGAGAATATTAGTTTCGGTTTGTACTTTCCAAACTCCTCTTTAATAATACGTGGAGAGGGTACTTTGCCAAGAAAGTGTATATGACAACCATAGGTAATAGCTTTTATTATTTCAAATGCCAAACCATAGGTATGGGCCATGGGTAATATACACATTACATCATCGCCTCTTTTCATAAAAGGGAGGTTGTCGTTAGCAAATTTATTATTAGACCATACACTCCTATAAGGTATCATAACTCCTTTTGGGCTACTTGTGGTGCCCGATGTGTAGTTGATAATAGCTAACTCATCTGGCTCATCGTTATGCCAGTTGATATTGCTTGAAGAAAAATCTTTTGTAAATATTTTCTTGAAATACTCCTCTTCATTGTCATAGAAGTTTTTCAACTCATCAGACTGATAGTGTAATAATGAAAAATCATCTAGCGATACAACTGTCTCGAGTTGCGGTATCGCATCATAATTTATTTTATCAAAGATTGCTGTATCTGTAAAAAAGAGCTTAGCATCTGAGTGGTTTACAATATACTCTACACTTGCTCTATCAAATTCATGCAAAATACTTACTACTACTGCACCATAACTTAATGTTCCGAAGAACGCTATTGCCCAATTTGAAGAATTTCTACCACAGATTGCTATTTTATCGCCTTTTTTAATACCTGCAACTTTAAAATAAGCATGAAGTTTAAATATACTTTTTGCAAAATCTTTATAGTAGATTGTTTCGCCCTGATAATCCGTTAGAGCTGGTAGGTCCCAATTTTCGCGAATGCTTTGTTCAAGCTCACTTATGAATTTTATTTTCATTTATTGCACACTTTGTTGATTAATGCGCAAATGTAGTATTTATTTTTAAATTCAACACAAATGAAACTATTATTCTATTACAAGTTTACTAAATATCTCTGAAATTAAATCAGCTCCTTTAATTATTCTGTACTTAAATAGTCAGAGACTCTTCCACTAATCTGCTTAAGGGCTATCTCATTCAGTTTTATATTGAATTGTGCTGTAACCAATCGCTCTTCTGCATCCAACAGACTGTTTTGTGCTTCACGCAACCTAATTCCAGCAAGGTCGCCCAGTTTGTATCGCTCAATTGCAATATCGTAGTTTTCACGAGCAACACCCACGTTCTCTTTTTCTAGTTTAAAAAGCTCCAAATTATTAAGATAAGATTGCCACATATTAGCAAAGTCGCTCTTAATTGCCAACTCCATCTGTTCTCTTTCTAGTTTAGTATTTTGGATTCGTGTGCGTGCATTTTTTTGTTCGCGTCGTTTGTTGAATCCATCAAAGATGTTGATACCCACAGTTACCCCCACATTTGGTCCCCAAGTACGCTGTTTATCAAACGAGCCTAAATCGTAGTTAAAATGAGAAAAACCATAACCAGTATTTAATCTTACATACGGATAGTACCTACTTTCGATATTCTTAAGGTTTAGTTTACTCAAAATTATATCTTTTTGTGTGAGCTGCAACAAAACATTCGATGAGATAACACTATTCCACAATTCATCTTTAGATGCAATAGGTTTCAATATTATGGCTGTGTCGGCAGTAACTAGAGGTGTTTCTACATCTTCAATCCCCATCAGCTCGTTAAGTTTGATACGTGAAGTGTTCAACACTTCGTATTGATATATGAGGCGTGAACTATCAGAATTGAAATCTACACGTGCTTGTTGTAAGTCAAGTCGCGACAAATCGCCTATCTGATACCTTGCCTCTACTATACGCAATTGTTCGCCCGATAGTTTTACAGCCGACTTAAGATTTTGCATCCTCATTGTCTCTTTCACCAGATTGAAATATTCGGCAGAGAGATTAGCTATAAAAGATTCCACAGTAAGTTGTGTGTTCAACTCGCCTACACTTCGCAACTCTTTTAGCTTTTTGTAATTGATTTGCGCATTAAACCCATCAAATATAGTCCAATTAAGGTTCACACTTGCATTAAGTGCTTGCGTATTATTGTTGCGTATATTATTCTCGGCAGAGCCATCGGTGAGTGTTTGATTGGCATTATCGCTTTTCAAATTATACCCTGTGGTGGCATCTATGGTGGGCATCAATCCAGCATTGCCCCAAGTTACATTTCTATCCGAAATGGTTTGCTCGTTGCGCATGATTCTAATATCAAAGTTCCGCTCCAAACCAGTCCTCAAACACTCCTCCAAATTTATTACTTGCGCAACAATAGAAAAAGTAACAGATAAAGATAAGAACAGCAATATAAAACTTAAAACTCTTTTCATTTTCAATCTTAATTTGATGGTTCATCAGCCTTTTCAACATTCCTTTGTGTTGAAATAAACATATACATGGCCGGAACAATAAATAATGTGAGTAATGTGGAAATAAGCAACCCCCCAATAACAGCAACCCCCATAGCAATACGCCCATTAGCACCTTCGCCAGTGGCTAAAGCCAAAGGAAGCAGTCCTAAAATAGTGGAGATACTTGTCATAAGAATTGGGCGCAAACGCTGCACTGCTGCACCTTGAATTGCCTCTAACTTATCCAGCCCGTTCTCTTGTTGCTGATTGGCAAACTCAACAATAAGAATACCATTCTTGGCAACCAGCCCAATAAGCATAATAATACCAATTTGGCTATATATATTCATAGTTACATCAAACGCCCACATAAAAAACAATGCTCCTGTTACGGCCAATGGCACAGTAAACATTATCACAAAAGGGTCTTTAAAACTTTCAAACTGCGCTGCAAGAATTAAAAAGATAAGCACAAGTGCTAACAGAAATGCAAACATCAAGCTTGATGAGCTTTCTCTAAAGCTGCGCGACTCTCCTTCAAGTGCAGTTCTAAAGGTGTCGTCTAATACCTCATTAGCAATACGGTCCATTTCTTCAATGCTTTCCCCCAAAGAGAATCCAGGAGCAAGTCCTGCAGAAACTGTGGCAGAATTAAATCTATTGTAACGGTATAATTGTGGTGGCGCCACAGACTCTTCCAGCTCAACCAAGTTGTCCATCTGAATCATTGTACCTGCATTATTTTTCAGATAAATAGACTTCAAATCCAACGGACTATTTCTCTTTTGTCTATTTATTTCGGCCAATATCTGATACTGCTTACCATTCATATAAAAATAGCCCATCCGCTGTCCACTCAATGCATATTGCAAAGTTTGCCCAATATCGCGTGTGCTAACGCCCAATAGAGCGGCTTTGTCTCTATCAATAACAATTCGGGTTTCAGGTTTAGAGAACTTCAAGTTCACATCGGCCATTTGAAAATAAGGACTTTCGTTTACTTTTGCCATAAAAGGCGGTATAAACTCCTCCAACTTATCAATTGAAGGGGCCTGCAACACATACTGTAGTGGCATACCGCCGCGTCGGCCACCAAAGGTAGATTGCTGTTGCACAAAAGCACGCGCAGCTGTTTCGGGTCGCACCCCTTTTGATATCTCATCGGCAATCTCCATTTGACTCCTTTCTCGGTCTACCATATCGGGCAAAGTGAGCCGCACCATACCAAAAGTACCAAATATAATGGTCATATTAGATTCCTTCTCAGGTACCAATGAGTCAACTATATGAGATATCCTACCGGTGTAATCACGTGTATATTCAAACGTTGCCCCTTCGGGAAGGGTGGTTCTCACCATCACTTGCGAGCGGTCTTCCAAAGGAGCCATCTCTGCCGGAATTGCTCTTAAAAAAACAACAACAAGCACAATGGTTACAATAAAAATAGGAATTACCAAGTTTTTGTGAGCAATAAAATAGACCAACCATTTCTCGTAAATATTATTCACACCCTCAAAGAAAGGTTCAGTTTTAACCATAAACCAGTTCTTCTTCTCGCGCTTCACCAAAATCTTCGATGCTAACATGGGCGTGAAAGTGAGCGCAACAAAAGAAGAAATAATAACTGCACCTGCAACTACTATACTAAACTCTCGGAACAAACGTCCAGTCATCCCTTCCAGGAAAACAATAGGGAAAAACACAGCTACCAGCGTAATTGTTGTTGACACAACAGCAAAGAATATCTCTTGTGCCCCCTCAATAGATGCATCGCGGGGTGTCATTCCCCTCTCAATTTTCTGATAAATGTTTTCTACAACCACAATAGCATCGTCCACCACCAACCCCACTGCCAATACTATGGCAAGCATTGAAAGCACATTAATAGAGAAGCCTGCTAAATACATAACAAAGAAAACCCCAATTAATGAAATGGGTATAGCTACTGTTGGGATAATGGTAACACGCCAATCGCGCAAAAACAGAAAGATAATAATTACCACTAAAGCAAATGCAATATACACGGTGCTTTTCACCTCATCAATAGATGCACGTATAAATCGTGTACTATCGTGTGCCACCTCAACAAACACATCGTCGGGCAAATCCTTCTTCATCTGTTCAAGGCGAATACGCACCTCATCGGCAATCTCAATTTGATTAGCACCTGGTTGCGGTATAATCACGGTACTCACCATGGGTACGCCATTGCGGCGCAATATATTCTTACGGTTCTCCGAATCAAGTTCAGCAAAACCAACATCGCCAAAGCGAACAATCCTATAATCGTCTTCTTTTATAATAAGATTATTAAACTCTTCAGGAGTCAACATCAACCCTAAAGTTCTAATAGATCGCTCTATATCATCGCCCTCAATACTTCCGGCCGGAAGCTCTATATTCTCTCTATCAAGGGCAGCTTTAATCTCCATTGGGGTAGTCTTGTAGGCCGCCATCTTCACTGGATCGAGCCACAGACGCATTGCATAGCGGTTTTCTCCCCATATTGCCACCGAGCTCACGTTCTGTATGGTTTGCAAACGCTCCTTTACGGTAAGTTCTGCAATTTCGGTCAACTCTAAGAGAGATCGTATATCGCTCTGCACAGTTATTTGCATAATGGGTTCAGCATCCGCATCTGCCTTCGATACAGTGGGAGGATCCACATCGCGTGGCAAATATCGTTGTGCTACAGACACCTTGTCGCGCACATCATTGGCAGCAGTTTCCATATCCACAGAAAGCTCAAACTCCACTGTAATACGCGAACGGCCCTGACTACTACTACTTACTAGAGAGCGAATGCCAGGAATACCATTAATATTCTGCTCCAGAGGCTCTGTTATTTGCTTTTCAATTACATCGGCGTTGGCTCCAGGATAGGAAACGCTCACTGTAATAATTGGGTTGTCCACACTTGGATACTCTCTCACAGGCAAACTTGTGTAGCCAATTATTCCAAAAAGCACAATCACCAGCATAAAAACTGTTGATAGTACTGGGCGCTTTATACTTAATTCTGATAATGTCATTCAATAAGTCTCCTATTATATTTATTCTTCCAATTGAGCAATAGACACATTCATGCCATCGCGCAACTGCATCACTCCTGTTGTTAATAATGTATCGCCAACATTCAAACCTTCCAACACCTGTACAGACGAAGCTGTGCGAAGCCCTTTTGTAAGTACCACTCTGTGTGCTTTTCCATTTTTGTAGGTATAAACAATGTCTTGCCCCATTTCGGCAACCGACGACATACTCGGAATAACCAATGTATTGGTTATTTCGCGTAGCTGTATCTCTATATTGGCAGACCTACCTGGTTTCACCTTTCCTCCAGGATTGGCATAACGGGCACGTGCTTTAAGCGAAAGTGTGCTGGCTTCAAGCGATGTTTCAACAGCATATACCGATGCTTCATAAATATTTAAATCGCCTTCCAACGTAAAGGTCAGTTTAGTTCCGTCCACTATTTCATCCTCCTGCCTTTCGTTCACAGAGAACTCTATTTTAAGAGGCGATATTTTTGTGAGCTTAGAAACCATCACTTGTGGCGATGCATAAGCCCCCTCGCTCACCATGCGTAAACCAATCATTCCACTAAAAGGTGCACGCAACTCTGTTTGTGCTATGCGAGCTTTCACCAGTTCCACATCGGCTTTCAGCTTATCCAGTTCTGTAGTTACGGTTTCAAAAGCCTCTTGGCTCACAGCATCTTTGGCCAACAAAGTACGCTGCCTATATACCCTCTCTTGGGCAAGAGGTAGTTGTGCCTCCAGTTTTCTTAGCTCTGCCTGCAGCGGAGCATCATTCACCTTTGCCAACAGCTGTCCTTTGTTTACAAACGAACCCTCCTTAAAGTTTATTTGAGTAATCTTGCCAGAGGTTTCAAAAATTAAATCCACCTCCTCATCGGGCAGCAACACTCCTTTTGTTCTAAACACATCGTTCATCGACTGAGGCTTTAGAACTATAGCATTCACACTTAAGCTCTGACTCCGTGGTGAGCCCATTGCCGGAGCCAATGATGGCTGTTTGCCGCTACTAACAAACGAACTTTTGATTTTAGGATAGAAAATCATGCCTAATATCAATAGGATAATTCCTACAAATACTGCTATTTTTACTGATTTACGCATTGTATAATATGTATATTTTGTTTTATTTTTAAAAGTACAATTTTTATATGAAAGAAGACCTCTTCACAACCGTTTTTTATCAATTTTTCATTATTAGCATTACAAACAAAAGCAACCAATAATTGATAAATAGATGAACTTCGTGCTTATTTGGAGTAGATTTGTTACAATTAACTTCACATTATAAACAGAGCATACTATTATGTATATATTACAAAACAGACTGCTTATTGCACTTTTAATATTTATGAATATCACCTTTAATGCAATTGCCCAAGATTGGGCAAATCTAAATAGATTTAAAGAAGAAAACGCAGAGGTTGCACCTCCACTAACAAATGAAAACAGAGTTGTGTTTATGGGCAACTCGATAACAGAAGGATGGAAAAATCTTTTTCCAGAGTTTTTCGATAATCCCAATTATGTAAATAGAGGAATTGGTGGACAAACTACTCCACAGATGTTGATACGGTTTAGACAAGATGTACTTAAACTATATCCGAAAGTAGTGATTATACTGGCTGGCACAAATGATATTGCTGGTAATACTGGACCATCTACATTGGAAATGATTGAAAACAACATATACTCTATGGCAGAGTTAGCAAAAGCTCATAATGTTGAAGTGGTTTTATGCTCTGTGCTTCCAGTATTTGACTATCCATGGCAAACAGGACTTGAACCGGCAGAGAAGATTATAGAACTAAACAGACGAATCAAAAAATATGCCGACACACATGGCATTGTCTATGACTGATGAGAGAAACGGTCTGAAAGATGAATACTCTGATGATGGCGTTCACCCTACACGTCAAGGTTATGAAGTTATGAGCCCTATTGCTGAAAAAGCAATAGCAAGAGCACTCCTACCTCAAGGATACAACAAAAATAAAGATTAAACACTTACTTCCCTTGAGTTATTAAACTTTTCGTTTTCTCTGCTGTCTACACAACTAGGAAAAACGAAAAAACGAAAAATGAAGAAAAAAGCAATTATACTTGGTGCAACTGGTTTAACTGGTTCGCA
>CAZBVD010000064.1:0-5059 GCA_964495235.1 uncultured Dysgonomonadaceae bacterium
GTTAAAACTGTTGATAACTAGTGTGTTACCGGAAATTACATGCGTTTACCCTGGGGTTAATTAATAGTTAAGGGTATAGCAGTAGGTAAAACAACAGGCGTAAAGTGCTGATAGCAACAATGTTTAACCCTAACATTGCAGTATGTAGCCGTGCACTAAGTGTAAATGTGTTTTGCTATACAAAACCTATTAAAAGGGAAAGAGTTTTTTATTTTTTAATTTCTGAGTATCTTTTTTTTCTTCTAAAGTAGAAATCGAAAAGCATTGACCCCCTATATAGCTGTGGAATACTCGTTTGAACAGTTTTCTCCAAATTCTTTTTTCGCTTATGCTTAAATGATGGGCGCATTTTAATAAAATTGGTATAGGCATTAATTACTGCCTTTGCATGCTTCCATTTACCTTGCACCAAAAAGTGTGCCGCTGCGGCAGCATCCAACACTACACGCATAAGTTGCATCTCTATAAGTCTATAGCGTGATGCGTTTTTGTATATCATCAATAAATTGTTGCGAAAGTTTAGATGAACTTTACGCGGACTCTCACTATCTAACGAAGCCCCACCAACATGATAAACTGTGGATTGTGGCAAGCAGAAAATCTTTTTTCCACGCGATAACAATCGCCAACAAAGATCAATCTCCTCCATGTGTGCAAAAAAATCGCTATCAAGACCACCTGCCTCCATATAATCGGCTCTACGCATACACAAGCAAGCACCTGTAGCCCAAAACACTTCTATTGGCTTATCATACTGACCCCTATCCTCTTCCAACACATGCAATATGCGCCCCCTACAAAAAGGATATCCGTATCTATCAATAAATCCACCTGCTGCTCCTGCATATTCAAACATCGACTTGTTGGCATACGAAAGAATTTTTGGTTGAAGAGCAGCTGTTTCGGGATTTTCCTCTAAATGATCTATCAAAGGATTGAGCCAGTTGGCCGATGTTTCCACATCGGAGTTAAGCAGTATTATATACTTTGTGTCTATTTGTTGCAATGCCCTATTGTACCCTTCTGCAAAACCATAATTCTTATCCAGCAAAATAAGCTTTACATTAGGGAACTCTTGCCTCATCACCTCCACTGAGTTGTCCGACGAGTTATTGTCGGCCACCACCACTTCGCAATCTTCCGACTGGGTATCTTTCAACACTGTGGGTAAAAACTGTCTCAACAATTTTGCGCCATTCCAATTCAATATTACTACAGATGTCTTTTTCATTATTCAACTTTGTTACCCTATTCTTTCTTCTTTGCAAACTTCCAGCGATTGTGCGACCACAAGTAATAAGCTGGATTACGAAAAATAGTTTCCTCCAATTTTCGTACATACATCTCCGTAATAGCAAATTCAGGCTCTTGCGATGCATCGGGCGAGATAATTGAGAATGTGCCTTTGTAGTGTCCACGTTTTGTTTTTTCTATATCAAGATAGGCCACAGCAAACTTGGTTTTACGCGCAATACGCTCTGTACCTGTAAGAAACAGTGAATCTTGATTCAAAAAAGTAGTCCAATACTCATCGTAATACCTTGGCGGGCGTTGGTCTGAAATAAAACCATATATAACCTGTTTCTTTTCGTTGCGAAGTTTTACAATGCTGCGCATAGTCTCTTTTCGCTCAATATTGAGAGAGTTGAAACGTGTGCGAATTTTCTTAAATATCTCATCGAAAGACTTACTTCTTATCAATTGATATATTTGTGCCTTTACCATCTCTTGTGGTAGATGCAACCCAATAGATGTGACCCACTCCCAGTTGCCATAGTGGCCCATGTACAGAATACACGACCTATTATCTTTCATAACATTGGCCAATGCTTCGTGCCCATGAAACTCCATGCGTCCTCTCATCTCTTCATCCGAAATATGCAATAGCTTTATGGTCTCGAAAAAATAGTCACAAAGATGATGATAAAACTGTTTCTCTATCTTTACAATCTCTTTATCGGTTTTTGCGGGGAAAGAGTTGGTCAAGTTTTTCCTCACCATCGCTCTTCGGTATCTCACCAAATAGTATGTAAGAACGAAGAGAATATCTGCAAAGATATATAACACCCTCAGTGGCAAAAATGCATGTAGTTTTAGCAACCCATATATAAGGTGGTAACCAAGTGGTTTTTTATTCATTTTCTATAGTAGTTAGTTGTGCTTCCATTGTCATAGCTTTAGGGTTGAGGTCCGCAATTGCAACATCAATTATTTCATTCACAAATAAGTCGTTGTAGGGAGTAGCCACCTTTATATAGTTTTCGGTAAAACCCATCATTGTGTGGCCATGTTTGGCACTTTCAAACAATACCTTTTGCGCTGTACCTCTATTTGCATTATAAAATGTTTTTAGTTTTTGCTCTGATATTTGCAACAACTCTTTGCTTCGTTTTTGTTTCACCTGTGGTTCTACAGGGTTGTCCATCTCCAATGCTTTTGTGCCAGCACGCTCCGAATAGGTGAATACGTGCAATTGAGAAATAGGGAGTGACTCAACAAACTGTTTGGCAACTTCGAAATGCTCATCAGTTTCGCCTCTTACACCCACAATTACATCTACACCAATAAATGCATGTGGTAGCACCTCTTTAATTTTCTCTATTTTGTGGGCAAACAGTGCTGTGTTGTATTTTCGCTTCATCAATTTAAGCACCTCATCACTACCAGATTGTAAGGGAATATGAAAATGAGGCATAAATCGTTTGGAACAAGCCACAAACTCTATTATTTCGTCGGTCAGCAAATTGGGTTCTATCGACGATATTCTAAACCTTTCAATACCCTCCACATCGTCTAAAGCTTTCACCAAATTGAAAAAACTCTCATTGGTCGATTTCCCAAAATCGCCAATATTCACACCTGTAAGCACAATCTCTTTGCCACCATTAGCCGCAACCTCTTGTGCTTGTGCCACTAAACTACTAATAGAACCATTACGGCTACGGCCACGTGCAAAAGGAATGGTACAATAGGTGCAATAATAATCGCATCCGTCTTGCACTTTTAAAAAATGGCGTGTTCTATCGTCTGCCGAACATGAAGGAATAAACTTTTTTATTTGATTTAATTTCGTAACAAACACTTCGCCCTTATCATGACTATCATCATCATTCTTATTCTTATTAAACTGATTGATATAGCTCAATACATCCATCTTCTGGTCGGAACCCAACACCAAGTCTACACCCTCTATCTCTGCAATTTCGGTAGGATTCAACTGAGCGTAGCAACCAGTTACTAAAACAATAGCACCAGAGTGTTGTTTAATCATTTTACGGATGGCGTGACGAGATTTTTTATCGGCAAGATCAGTAACCGAACAGGTGTTGATGACACAAATATCGGCCTGTTGTCCTTTTTGCGCTCTTGCAATTCCTGCTTCGGCAAATTGTTTGCCTATTGTAGATGTTTCTGCAAAGTTTAGCTTACATCCTAAAGTATAGTAAACAGCAGTTTTATTTTCGAATATCGTAGTATCTATCATAGTGCGTTTTGTAGTAGAATATAGCGGTATCAAAAGAATAAATGATACCAAATAAAAGCAAATTTACAATAAATATGCAACCTATGGGCTTTAGAGCATTGTGATTAGAATTTTATATACTATTTTTACACAATATAGCAGAAACTGAGCATAAAACAAAGACATGATTGAAACAAACTTTATAAAGCTGTACGAGAAGAGTTTCCGCGAAAATTGGGACCTTCCTGCTTTTACAGATCTTAGCGAGACAACGACAACCACCTATGGCGACTTCGCCCAAAACATAGCCCGTATACACATGCTCTTTGAAGAGATGGGTATAAAGAAAAAAGATAAAGTTGCACTTATTGGACGAAACCATACAGATTGGGCAGGCATTTTTATGGCTACCATTACGTATGGTGCAGTTATTGTTCCTATCTTAAATGATTTCCATCCGGATAGCATGGAGAATATTATTTTGCACTCTGATGCAAAAATAATTTTTATTGACCAAAGCACTTTAAGTAAGCTAAGCATAGATAAAATAACGCAGCCAATTATTACTATTCCTAAATGGGAAATAATAAACAGACAAAGCAGCAATTCTGATTATCTAACAACCAGAATTGAAGAAAAGTTTCTACAAAAATACTCCAATGGTTTTAAACCATCCGATATTCAATACCCACGGATTAGCAACGAAACTGTTATTTGTCTCAACTACACATCGGGCACCACAGGTTTCAGCAAAGGGGTAATGCTTACAGCCAACAATTATGCTGGCAACGTCATATTTGCCGAAAGACTAAATTTACTTCTAAGAGGTGAGAGCATTGTTGCTTTTCTTCCCATGGCTCATGCTTACGGATGTGCATTCGATTTTTTATATGCACTATCAGCAGGCGTTCATATTCATTTATTAGGCAAAAACATGAGTGCAAGCATTCTCTTAGAAGCTTTTCAGAAGGTGAAGCCCATTTTAATTATCACTGTGCCACTTATACTTGAAAAGATATATCAAAAGAAAATACTCCCCATCATCTCTAAACCAACAATACAATCAGTACTTAAAGTTCCAATACTTAGAAATTTAGTTTATGCTAAAATAAGAAAGACTTTGATTGCTTCATTTGGCGGAAACTTCAAAGAAATAATAGTTGGAGGAGCAGCCCTAAGCAAAGAAGCAGAAGAGTTTTTATACAGAATTGGATTTCCGTTCACTGTTGGTTATGGTATGACAGAATGTGCCCCACTCATCTCTTATGATCGTCATCAAGACTTTGTGCCCACTTCATGTGGAAGAGTGTTAGAGGGAATAATGGAAGCAAGAATCGACTCACATGAACCATCAAAAATACCTGGAGAGATACAAGTGAGGGGCGAGAATGTGATGAAAGGGTATTATAAAAACCCAACGGCTACCGACGCAGCATTTACTGAGGATGGTTGGTTGCGCACTGGCGATTTGGGTGTTATAGACAGCGAAAACCGACTATATATAAAAGGGCGTATTAAAACAATGATTTTAACTGCTAACGGACAAAATATTTATCCCGAAGAAATAGAAGCACGCCTCAACAATATGAATTATGT
>CAZBVD010000064.1:5159-8695 GCA_964495235.1 uncultured Dysgonomonadaceae bacterium
ACACTACTCCAATGGAGGAAAAGCTCTGTGCCAAAATGAATGTGCTCACCTTTAAATTGTTCTGCCCCATTTTTTGTGCGGTCATCAATCAGGTTGGCACCTCTATCTGTTTTTTTGTGATGCGACACATAATAAGACGTTTGTACAATAAGCTCTCGTAATCTTTCCCTTAGTGCTTTTGAATTCATAGCAATTTATCGCTCCATGCTGTAGGGTTGTTGAGTCAAGGGGCTGTTGACAGCACATATACATCAAACTGTTTTGCCAATTTGTGTATAGCAGCCATAGCACCTTCTATAAGTTTCATCAATGCAAAGATGCCTGGCACCGCGTCATATCTTTGTTCACAATCTTGTATATTTTGTTGGACGGATCCCATTCAAAAGCATGTATTTTCCTTACTATTGCAATGTAATATATAATAAAGCTGGTTTGAGAGTGCCTTAAAGATCAAATTCTCCATGTAGAATTCTCTTTTCATCAGTTGATTTTTCAATCTTCGGCTATTTTTTCTATTTTCACAGTATTTTTCTCAAATAATTGACGGAGAAATCAGATTTCACACCAATTCAACACATTTCTACGGCCATGGATTCAATTTTCATGACATAAACGCCCAATCCAAAACAGTGGATTTTACTTCTAACTGTTTCACGACTCATCTACAATTAAATTCTTTAAAACGCAAAAAGAATGTGAGCATCAGATTAAACACAGAGCTTTACTATTGACTCTAAACAACCTCACAAATGAAACAAGAGACAAGCAGCAAAAAAAAAGACTTCAATAAGGTTCTTTAAAACAACAATGGTCTGCTTGCGTAGTTTTATTCATTTTTCTTGCATTATGAATAAAAAAAACAGACAAGTAGACCATTGCTATAATTTATAAACTTTGCTTTTTCTAAAATATTTTTTTAAGCTATTTCTGTGTGTTTACTTTAGCCACTATATTTATTTTGTCAACTATCGTTTGCGGAGCAATCATATTCATACACGCATGATCTCCACGCCAGCAAGGCACATTGCCAAACACTGAGCATGGGCGACAATCTAAATCGTTGATCTGAACAGCATTTCTAGGCGACTGATTGTAGCCATAAAAACCCAAATAAGGATGCGTAGCACCCCAAACCGATACCACAGGAGTGTTTACAAGCGATGCCAAATGCATATTGGCCGAATCCATAGAAACTAATACCGACAAATAAGAAATAAGCAACAACTCATTCTCTAAGTTGAGCTTGCCAATTACAGAGGTAACATTAAGATACTTAGCCTCCCACTCTTCAAACTTTTGTTTTTCTTTTTTGCCACCACCAAATAGATAAACGTGTGTGTTATCTTTAGCAACTATCTCCTTTAACACTTCCTCCATTTTCTCTATAGGATACATTTTCTCTGCATGCATTGCAAAAGGAGCAATTCCGATATTAGATTTAGATTCATCGAAAGACAAGTTGTTTAACTCTGCTACATTGCGTGTTTTATTTTCGAAATATGATTTAAAGCTCATCTCTGAGTTTAAACCAAGTTTCGAAAAAACATCTCTGTAACGATTTATTGAATGCTTCAGCTGAGTTAAAGGGGCTTTGTGCTTGACTATAGCTTTTTTCTTAGCCCTATCTTTACAGATAGATTTAACTTTTTTGCCACGCAAAAAGAAATACGACCTAATAACCTGACTACGAAGCACACCGTGCAAATCGGCAACAATATCTATTTTGTAGTTCTTGTTAATTTCATTAGCAAGTTGCAACAACCCTTTTACACCCTTATATAGTTTTAAGTCTACACCAATCACCTTTATATTAGGCAACTGATTAGCAAACAAGCCCTCAAAGTTTTTTGAGGTCAACATATAAAACGTGTGGTTGGGATGAGCTTTTGCTACCGAATAGACAGCTGGCAGAGTCATAGCCACATCGCCAAAGGCCGAAAACCTTATAACCAATACGTTCAACAAAACGTCTTTCTTCTCCTTCACACTCTTATTTCTTTGCGTATAACACAGGGTTTAAAGCAGGGTCGTTATACATTTTCATCTGCTTATATACTTTCATAAATTTGGTTCCCTCTTTTATCTCTTCTAGCAACTCATCTATAGCAATAGAAAGATCTTTACCTTGTTCAAGTAATACGTTTAGTTTTAGCTGACAGCTTTCAATATGCTCTTTATCAGCATCTTTTCTGATTACCTCTTCATTCATATGGTATATCTTAACCACCAAAATAGACAATCTATCCAACGCCCATGCGGGACTTTCTGTATTGATTTTAGCTGTTGCTTTTGGCTCTACATCTTTATATAAATATAGGAAATAGCTGTCAATTTGCTCAACCAAGTCAGTTCTCACTTGATTTGATTTATCAATAGTGCGCTTAATCTTCAATGCTTCTACTGGGTCGATATTCGGATCGCGGATAATATCTTCTAAATGCCACTGAACAACATCAATCCAGTTTTTTTGATATAAAAAACTATCAATTGTTCCTTCTTCATAAGGATTATTAATTGGGGTATCAACACTATCAGTTAAATGGTAATCGGCAGTAGCCTTGTTGAAAATTGTGTTTGCTTTTTCACTAAATGATTTCATAATAATTTCAATTTATGTAGTTAATATTTTATGTAAAGATAGACATTAGTTTTGAAGAAGTAAAAACAATACAATACTTAAGTTAACACACATGCACCTTTGATGCTTAAACACATTCATACAACACCTCAACTTCTACATAATTTGATACTTGAAAGCTAAAACAGTAGCAATATATTGTAATTACACTATAAAACATGGCAAAGTGACAGACTCTATATCAAAAAAAAGAAAAGAATTATAATGATTTAAATTTGAAAAATGATGAAGAAACATAGAAGATTAAATTGATAAAAACAGCGCAACAGCTTAGCAGGTTTAATTATAAGCAGCATGAATCACCCTCAACAATTTGCCAAATTGAATAAATAATGCTATATTTACAGCTAAATTAACATCAAAAAAATACAAAACATTATTATTATTATTATTATGAGAAAAGGATTTATTCATTTTATGGCTTTAGCACTCGTTGGCTTATTTGTAGCATCGTGTGGCGAAACAGCTCAGCAGCCAAAGGAAGAACCTACACAAGCAGAAGCTCAACCACTTAACTTAGAGTTTCGCGATTTCGGAAACAACCCATTTGTTTTCAATATTGAAGACTACACCAAAGAGAACGAAACATACCGCACAGTTATATGGACAGGTGAATATATGCAACTAACAGTTATGAATATACTTCCGGGCGAGGATATAGGTCTTGAAATACATACAGACCACGATCAGTTTATTCGTGTAGAAGAAGGCGAAGGACTCGTTTTAATGGGTGATGCAGAAGACGATTTGTCGTTTCAAGAAAGAGTAGAAGACGATTTTGCCATTATGATTCCAGCTGGAAAATGGCACAATGTAGTAAACGACTCTAATAAACCTCTGAAGCTATATTCAATTTATTCTCCAATAGAACACGACAAACATACAGTACACCAAACCA
>CAZBVD010000065.1:0-8661 GCA_964495235.1 uncultured Dysgonomonadaceae bacterium
GGTGCAGCTTTGCTTTTAGCATGTTTAGTAACATAATTGTTTCTGTTTACTATTTCTGTAATATGATATTATCAATCAATCTTGTTTTGCCAAAGTTTGCTGCTACTGCTATTATAGCAGGGCAGTTTATTTGGTCTATCTCTTGCAGTGAGGGATAAGAATAGATACTAACATAGTCAATCTTAGCCAATGGCATACTTTTTATAGTAGCTTCAATAAGCTGTATGAGTTTTTTTGTATCCTTTTCTCCTTCAGAGTACAACTCTTTTGCTTTAAGCAATGATTGGTTTAGTATTAATGCTTGTTTTCGCTCTTCACCACTGAGGTAGGTGTTGCGCGAACTTAGTGCTAATCCGTCAACCTCTCTTACAATAGGGCACACTACAAGTTCTAAATCTATATGCAAGTCGCGCACCATCTTGCTTAGCACTGCTGCTTGCTGCGCATCTTTCTGACCAAAATAAGCCTTGTGAGGCTTTACTATATTAAATAGGATATTAACTACAGTTGTTACACCTTTAAAATGTGTGGGGCGCGATGCTCCACACAGTACTGAGGTTATATCTCCCTCCACATTTACCCATGTACTACTTCCGGTTGGATATATTTCAGAAGCCGATGGATTATAAATAATATCAGCACCCGCAGCAGAGGCAAGTTTGGTGTCTTGTTCTATATCGCGTGGATAGGTCTCAAAATCTTCGTTTGGGCCAAATTGTGTAGGGTTTACAAATATACTCACAACCACCAAATCGTTTTCTTTTTTAGCCCTTCTTATAAGGGAGAGATGACCTTCGTGTAAGAAGCCCATAGTGGGGACAAGTCCTATTGTCTTGTTTTCTTTACGAGCTGTTGCAAGAAAACCCTTTAATACTCCTATAGTATTTATTACCATATTGTAATTAGTATAGCTTGTTTATTACCTCTTCGTCTATTGTAAAAGTGTGCTTCTCTTCTGGGAAAGTTTTATCATTAATCTCTTCAATATACGTTTTCACCGCATCTTTGATACCTGCAGATAAATGAGCAAACTGCTTCACAAACTTTGGTGTGAAGTCGCTATACATGCCTAACATATCGTTACTCACCAACACTTGACCATCGCAATCACTTCCTGCTCCAATACCAATTAATGGCACATTTACTGCTTGGCTTATAAGTTTTGTTAGTTTTGCTGGCACACACTCAAGTGTAATGGCAAATACGCCAGCCTCTTCCAATGCTTTAGCATTATCAATTATCTGCTGCGCTTGAGCTAAGCTACGGCCTTGCACTTTAAATCCGCCAAACATATGCACTGATTGAGGGGTTAAGCCAATATGACCCATTACAGGAATTTGTGCTCTCACAATTTGACGAATAGTTTCAGCAAACTCAACTCCTCCCTCTAATTTGATAGCATGAGCTCCACCTTCTTTCATCAATCGTCCAGCATTGTGCACTGCTTCTGTTACAGATGTGTGATACGACATAAAAGGCATGTCCACAATTACCAGGGCGCGCTTTGCAGCACGGGTAACTGCTTTGGCATGATAAATCATATCATCAACAGTTACAGATATGGTGGAATCGTGACCTTGCACAACCATCCCTAATGAGTCGCCTACCAATAGTGCATCTATACCAGCTTCATCCAGTATTTTAGCCATTGAGTAGTCATAAGCGGTAAGCATGCTTATTGTTCGGCCTTCATCTTTTGCTTGTTGAAAAGACTTTATTGTAAATTTCTTATTCATTTTCTTTTTTCTTTGTTCCTGTTATCTTCTATTTTATTCTTATAAATGTATAGAACGTAGAATAACAGAATGTATATATATGTGTATTTAAAATATAGGTTTATGGATTTCTTTAATGTTATGCAAGAGTATCCTTCAATTTATAGTCTTGTAGCATTGCCATAGTTTCTTTACCCAACTCTTTATAGAGAGTTTTCTTGTGAGGCATGTATTTATCCAATGCATCAAGGTGTTTTGCAACAGTTGTGCTGTCTCCTCTTTTTATAGCACCAGTTAGGGCATCACTCATAAACTCATTTTGGTTTATGTTTTTTAGTGTGCTATTCAAGAGGGGCATTGTAGCTTTCTTTATCTCCGATTGTGTCATGCCCGACTCGGCAAACATTTCATAAGCCATATTTAGCAGCGTCACCATATAATTTGATAGTACTGATGCAGCACAGTGATAGAGTTCTTTTTTATTTGAATCTATTTGCAGGGTGTTGTTGCCTGTTTTATTGAACAAGCTAGTTAAACAGTTATCACTGTCTAATTGCTCTTCTGCCGATGTTTCTATTGAGAAGTAAGCGTTATTTAGCTCAATTGCACTCTCTTTTGCAGTACCAAAAGCCATAAGTGGATGGGCGCAATAGGTGCAGAAACCTGCATTGGTAATGGGTTGCAATACTTTGGTAGAGTATACACCGCTTGTGTGTATAAATGCTTCTATGTGTTGAGGTATCTGAAGTTGGGCAATCTGGTTTGCCAATACCGATAGTGCATCATCCGATGCAGTTATCCAAACCATAGAGCTATTGTTCATCAACTCTATAATACTTGTATATGCTTCCGATTCTGTTATGCTGGCAGCATGTTGTGCATGCTCATAAGTTCTACTGTAGTAGCCACCAATATTAAAACCTTTTTGTTTAAAATATAACCCTAAAGCCAATCCAACTTTTCCTGCCCCTATAAAAGAAATCATATAAGTTTTCAATCTTTATAATATTACCTTGTAGTTTTTGCAAAGATAATAAATTTGTTTAGCTATACATATTCATAGAAAAGTCTCTTCTATATATAGTGCTGATAAAGAGCAGTTCTGTTCTTTTATCTATTTGTAGCTTGTATAGGCAATTATATCACCTTCTTTAATATTGTTTAATCTGCAAAACCCCGCATTCACCTCCACTACATATAAAGCAGGGGCTGTGGAAAGGTAAGAGTTCTCATTCATAGGAGTTGTGTTGGCATGAATGGTTACAATTTCCATATTGCTATTTACAAAAATCATATCAAGCGAAATGTATGTATTTCTCATCCAAAAGCCTTGCGTTCCCTCACTTGGCATCAAAAACAACATGCCTGCGTTTTTGGGCATAGAGCTTCTGTACATAAGACCTTGAGCAGTTTTCTGGTCGTTGTCAGCAATCTCAATATCAATAGTTGCCAAAGTATCACTGGTAGCTTTACTTATAAATAATAGCTCTCCTTCTTTTTTAAATCTTGGTGATGTATCTTCAGTAGTGAAATTTTGATTGTATTCTTTCTTGTTCATTGTAAAATAAACAGCGGTGGCAGCTATTGCAAGTAGTGCAACTATAAGAACTCTCTTTACGCTTTTACTCATCATATTATTATATGTTTTAATAAATATACTTCTGGTTTATTAATTGACAAATGTACTGTTTTTCTTTGTAATGAGTAATTTGTTAAACTTATTTGAGTGAATTTATGGAGAACTCATCTTATTCATATGCTTTAAAATACAAAAAACATGACAAAACTAATTGTCATGTTTAAAAAAAATCATATTCTTTTAATAGTCCCTGCTAATCATCTCCTGAGTTTTTAACAAGGCTGATTAATCAAATAATTTAATCTATATAAGCTTTTGCAACCTCAATGTTGTGCTTCATCTTATTAATCAATATCTTTTTTATTTACATTTTTCAATGAATCATTCATGTGCATATGAATCCTGTTTTTCGTAGATGTAGCGTCCATTTTATCCACCCATTTATCCATTTTCATTGACTTACTGTCAATAGAATCTTTCATTAAATCATTTTTCTGTTTTAGCGTTGAGGTAGTATCTAAGTCAAACCACTCTGTATCGTTATCCTTTACTGCTGGATAACCATATCCTTTTAAAATCAATTGGTTTGACTCAGGTGTTAATATTATTACTAAACTGCTATCGCTTTTATTAACCCTATGCTCCACACTATAGAATCCTGTTTTTGTAAAACTAATTACTGTAGCTGTGTCTAATGATAATTCAAACCTTCCTTCACCATCTGTCAATTTCTCTATAGTGGTTCCGTTGTCTCTTACAACTACTCCCTCTAGAGGTTGGTGATCTAAATCTACAACTTTGCCTTCAATAGTAATAATTGAATCTTGCAAGTTATTGTTTTGCTTTACTAAATTCACTTCGTTATTATCAGTATTCGATAATAATTGAGACGGAAATAATAAAAATGATAAAGCCAAGACAAGCAATATTATTGAAGGACCAGTTTCTTTTAATAATTTTGTTTTCATAATTTTTTCTTTTTTTATGCTGAAAAGCAAGTTTAGGTTCTAATATTTAAATATTGACTCAGCAGCTAATAGTTTAGTTGTAACACAGGAGTTGTCTTCATACACTGTTCTTTTACAAGATGATGGGAATGTTATACTGATATTAAAACAAATTACCGGATAGTATGTTAGTTAAATGGGTTAATTATTTAGTTAATAGTTTACTAAGTAATTAAAGCACAAAAAAAGCATGACAATTATTTTTGTCATGCTTTTTTAGTTGATTCCATTTATCAAGATTAATGGAATGGCTTATCTTTCATTAGAAAGTATATTTAACACCTACTTGAAGTCTCCAAGTTTGGCCAAAATAATAGTTATAGTCAAATGTTTGACTTAGGTATTCACCATTTCTATCTTTCACAAAAGAGAATTCAGGAACATTGTTGCCATCCTTACCCTCATATTTCAAGATTTGGCCTCTGTTTGCAACATCCATCCATTTTTCAACTCCCCATTTACTCCTAATTAGGTTGCCTACATTCAATATATCTAAGTTTACTTGGAAAGTATTGGTGGTTTCTCCAACTTTTACATAGTATTCGCGAGCTATGCGCAAGTCAAACTTATGTACCCATGGGTTAGTAGTAGCATTTGCACCAGCATATTTTCCTTTGTTGTTCTTTAGGTAGCTGTCTTGATCCATAAATTTAAAGAAAGCATCTTCGTCAGCTGCAGTTTTAAATTTGATGTCGCCTTTACCTTTTGGTATGTATATTAAGTCTGTTGCAACACCATCACCATTCATATCATTTGTGTAGGTATAGCTATACCCGTAAGTAGAACCACCCGAGTAAAACAGATTAATAAAAGTAGCCGATTGGAAATTACCAATAGCCCAAGGCAATTTGTATGAAGCAGAACCAATAGCTTTATGAGGAACTACATATTGCGAACGTTCTAGTTTAGGAATGTGAGGACCGTTAACTCCAACAAGACCACTGTAAGCAGAAGCAGCATTACTTCCAGGCATACCTGAAATCTCTTTCGATTCAGTATAGGTATAAGCAGCCATCAATCTTAAATCTTTTACAGGTTGTGAATGAACAGTAATATTACCAATTGCACCCCATCCTTTGCTTGTATTTGATAAAACATAAGCATTTCTCTTGTTATACGATAAATCACCAGTTGCAGGGTATATATACCTGTCATCAGCACCCTCAAAACGATCCCAAGTGCTGTCTGGGTCTCTCAAATCGTAATTTTTAAGCATTACACCATTCATAGTTTTTGTGTAGATCCCTTCTACAGTAACTGTCAATGGGAATGATACAGGAACTTCATAGTCTAATGCAAGCGAAGTTTTCCATACTTGAGGCATTTTAAAATTAGGATCTACTGCATTCACGTCACGTGGTAAAGCACCATCATCTGGTGAAATAGTGTTTTGCAAATTAAGTTTTTCTATCATCTCATCTACATTAGTAATCATTGGACCTTCCAATAGAGCTAATTTAGGATCTACAGATGTTACTTTTCCATTTGCATCGTATTTTGTTACAAAAGCTGCACTACCTTGCACCATACCTGAATTAGTAGGCATATTAGTGAAGAAAACTAATGGTAGTCTTCCTGAGAAAATACCTGTACCACCACGAAGTTTCATTGACTTAGATTCGTTTAAATCCCATGTAAATCCTACACGTGGTGAAAACTGAACCCTTGCATCTGGCCATACGCCAGTGTCAATTCTTTTACCACCATAGTCTAAGTCATAAATCTTTTGATTTCTAAGTATATTGTCCTCATACTTCAAATAGTCGGCACGGATACCATACGATAATTTGAAATCAGGATTAATGTTCCACTCATCTTGCACATAAAAACCTATCTGATTAAAAGCAACTTCAGCAGTTGGATTTTTTTCACCAGCATAACCATATGTAAGAGCAAAGTCTCTAGGTGCTTTTTGTTGTAAAAAATCGTCAAGGCTAGCATAGCGATAATAACCAGTACCGTTTCTCATATACGAGTTATTTGCCATTTGATGTTCGTAGCTTATACCACCCGTTACTTTATGATTGTCTAAGTAGTAAGTTACGTTGTCTGTAATAGTAAGCGTATTGTTGTTTACACCATTGTTCCATGTAAATAGCTCATATCCTGCCGACATGTATGGCTCAAGTATTTGCGTTCCATCAGCATTTACACCATACATTATATCAATAAATGGGAAAGGAGAAGATGGCGAACCACGCATATCTTCAATTTTAGAATAGGTTACTAAGAATTTATTAGATATCTGATCTGAGAATCTACTGTTTAAATCTAAAGAAACAGAGTTTACGATATTGTCTTGCGAATAAATAGAGTTGGCAAACACCATTGAGTGTTCAGAAATTCTATTCATTGAATTGTTGCGATAACCAGCATCTGTTGAGTTTCCATTGGCACCTGTCCATCTTTGATTTTTTGTGTGATTATAACGTAAACTCAATTTGTTTTTGTTATTGATATTCCAGTCAATACGAGCCAAGATTTTAGTATTCTCTTCGTCGGCAGGGTAGTCTCTATACGACCCCGCGTTGTAACCATAATTATCCATCAAGTGTTTCTTCACCTTCTCCATATCGGCTACACTTGTACGAGAAAGAGACTGATCTCTATTAGCAACACCATCTTCAGAAGGTCTCCAAGAAACAACCTGTCCGGGAGTTACTTCATACTCAGCATTAACAAAGAAGAACAATTTATTTTTGATGATTGGACCACCAAGAGTTGCACCGTAAACAGTGTTAGAGTATTTATCGCGCTGGCCAAAGTCAGTGTCTCCTATTCTATTACCACGCATTTCTTGGTTGTTGTAGTATACATAAGCCGAACCTTTAAACTTGTTAGTTCCCGATTTGGTAATTGCATTTACTCCACCACCAATAAAATTTGTTTGGCGAACATCGAAAGGAGCAACTACTACTTGCACCTCTTCAATTGCATCAATAGAAATTGGGTTTCCACCACCAGGAAGTGCTGAACTTAAACCAAAGTTATTGTTAAAGTTTGCACCATCTATTGTAAAGTTAGTAGAGCGTCCGTCTCCACCAGCAATACTCATTCCGTTTGAGTAAGGAGAAATACGGGCAATATTAGAAATACTTCTACTAATATTTGGCATAGAAACAATATCTTCATTAGAAATGTTGGTTGTTGCACCAGTTTTTTCCGATGTGAATTTTGTTCTTAGTGCAGAAACAACAACTTCATTTAAAGTAACTGTTTCTTCTGTTAGTAATACATTGTGTACATAAGCCTCTCCTAACTTTAAAGTGATGCCGCTAGTTGTGTTTTTTCCATATCCAATGTATGTAATCTCAACTGTATATGGACCTCCAACGCGCATACCTGGCAAATTGTAGCGGCCATCTCTGTTGGTAACAGTACCGTATGTTGTGCCAGAGGGTGTGTGTGTTGCAACAACAGTTGCACCAATAACAGTTCCCTCTGCATCAGTAACTCTTCCACTCATGTTAGAAGTAGTTACTTGTGCTTGAATAATAGTAGCAGACGAAATAATGAGTGCTACTAATAGAAACCTGATTTTTTTAATCATAAAAATTAAAATTTAATTTAGCAATTATAAAATAGAATTATATTAATCTGTGATGCAAAAATACAATTAATAATCTACATTTATGTTACTTTTGGCTGACAATATTGTCCGGTTTTTTTATTTATGGTCTGCTCTCTTTTGCTGTAATTTTATAATTCAATAAATAAAAGCTCTTTAAATTTACACTTTGTAAGCACAGAAGGGTTTAGCAATGAAAAAGCGTGCAGCCTGACACATTTTTAATGTGTTTTGGTTGCACGCTTAATATCTAAATATAGGTTAATGATTTATTGCTAAACCTCTTAAAGGTAAGAAATTACATCATTCCACCCATTCCGCCTCCACCCATAGGCATTTGTGGTGCTGGATTATCTTCTTTAATATCAGTAATTACACATTCTGTTGTTAAGAACATTCCTGCAATTGAGGCAGCATTTTCAAGAGCAACACGTGTTACTTTTGTTGGATCGATAACACCAGTTTCAAATAAGTTTTCGTATTTATCGGTGCGAGCATTGTAGCCAAAGTCTGCACTTCCTTCACGAACTTTCTGAACTACTACTGAACCTTCTTTACCGCTGTTAGCAATAATTTGACGCAATGGCTCTTCAATAGCTCGTTTGATAATTTCTATACCAGTAGTTTCATCATCAGTATCACCTTTCATGTTTTCAAGTTCAGCAATTGCTCTAATATAAGCAACACCACCTCCAGGTACTGTGCCTTCTTCAACTGCTGCACGTGTAGCAGATAGTGCATCTTCTACGCGATCTTTTTTCTCTTTCATTTCCACTTCAGATGCTGCTCCTA
>CAZBVD010000066.1:0-8561 GCA_964495235.1 uncultured Dysgonomonadaceae bacterium
ACAACACAGCACAAAACATTCCTGTAGTATTGCAAACACTACCATCATTAGTAGCCATTACCGAGGGTGGAACAGGTGTAGGCAACACATCGTTGAGAATTAGAGGTACAGATGCTACTCGTATAAATGTGACACTCAACGGAATGCCGCTTAACAACCCCGAAAGCCAAGAGGTATATTGGGTAAACCTGCCCGATTTATCCAGCTCTCTGCAAAGCATACAAGTGCAACGCGGAGTGGGCACATCAACCAATGGCTCTGCAGCATTTGGAGCAAGCATGTCGCTCAAAACTATTGGCGCTACTTCAAAACCTTATGGTGAGGCATCAACTGCTGTTGGAAGTTATGGCACTTTCTCTTCATCGGTTGCTGCAGGAACTGGCGTTCTCAGCAACGGGCTGGCCTTAGATGCGCGTTACTCAAAAGTATTGAGCGATGGCTATATCCGCAATGGAAAGGTTGATCACACCAATATCTTTGCATCGCTTTCGTACTATGGCGAGAAACAACTCATTCGTCTTAGCTATATCAATGGCGTGCAGCACACAGGCATTACCTGGAACGGTGCATCGCCTAAAGAAATTAAGGAGTATGGTAGAAAATTTAATAGTGCAGGCATGTATAAAGACGATGCTGGCAATATTAGATATTACGACAACGATACAGACAACTACTATTCAGATATTTTACAATTGATGTTAAGTCGCGAGTTAACCGATAGGTTGTCTCTAAATGTGAGCCTTAGCTACACCAATGGATATGGCTATTACGAAAACTATCGCAAAGAAGAAAAATACTCTAAATATGGTTTAAGCAACCAAATAGTAAATGGAGAGGAGTATAATAAATCGCAGTTTATTCGTAGGAAATTACTTTCTAATGATTTTTATGTTGCCAACTTCTCTCTCAACTACAATCTAAACCCACTGCAACTTGTATTTGGAGGTTATTGGAGCGATTTTGATGGAAGTCACTACGGACGTCTTCCATGGGCAAAGTATAATGAGAATATTGCTGAAAACTATGAATGGTATCGTAATGAAGGTAGAAAAAAGGAGATCAACTTTTTCGCTAAAGCTGAATATCAGTTGAACGATAAGATATCGCTTTTTGGAGACCTACAATATCGCTACATCGACTACCGCATGACAGGAATTGATGATGATATGGCCGACCTTACCAGCAACCACTACTATAGCTTTATGAACCCCAAAGGTGGTGTGTTTTATAGACCCAACAACAATAGCGAGTGGTACGCTTCGGTAGCTGTGGGACAACGCGAACCCTTGCGTGCCGACCTTAAAGACGCAGTAAAGTTTGGTGCTACAAAAGCAATAGAACCAGAAAGAATGATCGACTATGAGTTGGGATATCGTTACACCAACAACCATGGTTTGAATCTTGCAGCCAACTTCTACTATATGGATTACAACAACCAAATGGTGCAAACTGGCAAGCTTAGCGACTCGGGCTACAAAATTATGGAAAATGCAAAAAACAGCTATCGCACAGGTATAGAGCTGGAAGCGCAAGTTCCACTTTCATCCAAATTTATAGTTGCTGCAAATGCTACTTTCAGCAAAAATATTATCAAAGACTACACTGCCTATTATGACTTGTACACTCCTGGATATGCAGAGTATCTTGGACAGTACGAAGAGCACTTTGACGAGACCGATATATCTTTCTCACCCAACTTGGTGGGGATGGCCAGCCTAACGTATATGCCTATAAAAAACCTATCGTTTAACTTAATGGGCAAATATGTAAGCAAGCAATACTACGACAATACATCTAACAATGAGCACTCGTTGGATGCTTACTTTGTAAGTAACTTTGTTGCAGGCTATACTTTTGATAAAACAAGTATTGGCAGCATCGACCTTCAGTTGGTGGTAAACAACCTATTTGACAAAGAATACATTGCTAATGCTTGGGTAGATACCGACAAAGTAAAAGGTGGTGACGATTACGTTTACAAAGGGCTATTCCCTCAAGCTACTCGCAACTTTATGGGCCGGGTTACGCTTAGATTTTAATTAAAAAAAAGTTTTCCCCAATATACCAACCAGTTATTATCAACAGGCAAAATGGAAATACTGCAGTTTTTAATCTCTGATAAAAGTCTTGAAGTAATAGGGCTCATAATAGGTTTGCTATACCTTTACTTTGAATATAAAGCCAGCATATGGTTGTGGCCTATAGGCGTAATTATGCCTATTGTATATATAATCATCTTTTATCAAAATAAACTTTATGCAGATATGGCATTCAATGGCTATTATCTTTTTGCAAGTATATATGGTTGGTATATTTGGGCAAATTCGCTCCAGAAAAAAGATCAGGGAGTCATTTCACACCTTCCCAAGAAATATATTGCGGGGCTATCAGCCACCTTTGTAGCAATATTTACAATCATCGCATTTTTGCTTATCCGTTTCACAGATAGCGATGTACCTTATGGAGATAGTTTCACTACCTCATTAAGCATTCTTGCTATGTGGATGCTTGCTCACAAATACATAGAGCAATGGTTATTGTGGCTTGTAGTAAATGCTGTAACAGCAGCACTCTATTCTTATAAAGAACTAAATATAACTGTAATTTTGTTTGTTGTCAATTTCTTTGTTTCAATACTTGGATATATGAAGTGGAAGAAGATGATGGAGGAGCAAGAGCAACAACAAGCAGTATAATATATTATTTTGAAGTTTATCAAAAAAATGAAAGAGGGTGTCTAAATTAACAGACACCCTCTTTTTATTTAATAACTATGAGATGAAATTATAGACCTAACTTAATGGTTAGTTTCTCTAACATATCTTTAGTCATTGTCTCTAAGTTGTATTCAGGATTCCATCCCCACTCTGCTTTGGCAGCAGAATCGTCTAATGAGTTTGGCCAAGAGTCTGCAATGGCTTGTTTTACTTTATCTACATCGTAAGTAAGCTCAAACTCTGGAATATGCTTTCTGATTGATGCTGCAATCTCTTCGGGATCGAAACTCATAGCTGTAACATTAAATGCATTTCTATGAATAAGTTTATCCGGATCGGCTTCCAACAATTGAGTTATTGCATTAAGGGCATCGGGCATATACATCATGTCCATTTTTGTGCCTTTAGCAATAAAACTTGCATATTTTTTATTCTTCAATGCCTCGTAATATATCTCTACTGCATAATCAGTAGTTCCACCACCTGGTAATGTTTCGTAAGAAATCAGACCTGGAAATCGCACTCCACGTGTATCTACACCAAATTTGGTATAGTAGTAATCGCACAATAGCTCACCTGCTACTTTGGTAACACCATACATGGTGTTTGGACGCTGAATGGTGTCTTGTGGTGTATTGTCTGGAGGAGTTGAAGGACCAAATGCTGCAATAGAACTTGGTGTAAATACAGAACAGTTTTCTTGTCTTCCTACTTCAAGGATATTGTACAAGCCATTCATGTTTACATCCCATGCTCTATCTGGATACTTTTCGCCAACAGCCGATAATACAGCTGCAAGGTTGATAATAGTATCAACTTTATTGTTCTTAACTACTTCATGTAATCTTTTACCATCAGTAATATCTACCACCTCAAAAGGGCCAGATTCTATTACTTTTTCTAGTCCAGCTTTTCTGCTACGGCTACTTGCAATTACATTGTCAACACCATATACTTCTCTCAAACCCATGGTAAGTTCAGAACCAATTTGGCCCAAAGCACCAGCAACTAATATTTTTCTCATTTGTGTTATTTTTATTGTTTGGTTTTACAATAAACACCCCAAGGGTGCTCTGTATTAGATTACGTTTAATTTTTTACCTACTTTAATGAAAGCTGCTATTGCTTTGTCGAGGTGCTCACGCTCATGACCAGCCGAAAGCTGTACTCTGATTCTTGCTTGATCTTTTGGCACTACAGGATAATAGAAACCAATTACATAAATACCCTCTTCAAGCAACTCTGCTGCAAACTCTTGCGATAGTTTTGCATCGTATAGCATTACAGCACAAATAGCAGATTGTGTGGGTTTGATATCAAACTTGGCTTCTTTCATTTTTGCTACAAAGTACGCTACATTTTCGTGCAATTTGTCTTGCAATGTATTTTCTTCTTGCAACATTTTAAATGCTTGTACACCTGCTGCTGCTACTAATGGAGGTATAGAGTTTGAGAAAAGATAGGGACGAGAGCGTTGACGCAACATTTCTATAATTTCTTTTTTACCAGTAGTAAATCCACCAATAGCACCGCCAAAAGCTTTACCCAAAGTTCCGGTAATCATATCAGCTTTTCCCATGCAGTTATACTCTTCGGTTACACCACGACCAGTTTTACCCACCACACCTGCAGAGTGACTTTCGTCAATCATAACCAATGCGTCGTACTTATTGGCAAGCTCAAATATCTTATCCATTGGAGCAACATTACCGTCCATAGAGAAAACACCATCGGTAACAATTAATTTGAAGCGTTGTGATTGTGCTTCTTTTAATTTCTCTTCAAGGTCTTTCATGTCGGCATTAGCATAACGGTAGCGTTGTGCTTTACACAAGCGCACACCATCAATAATAGATGCGTGGTTAAGGGCATCAGATATTATAGCGTCTTCTTCTGTAAGTAAAGGCTCAAAAGCTCCACCGTTTGCATCAAAACACGATGCATAAAGAATGGTATCTTCAGTTTTAAAGAAATCGCTTATTGTTTGCTCTAATTCTTTGTGAAGGTCTTGTGTTCCGCAAATAAAACGCACCGACGACATTCCGTATCCGCGATTGTCTAATGCGTTTTTAGCAGCTTCAATCAGCTTAGGGTGATTTGACAATCCTAAGTAATTATTGGCACAAAAGTTAAGAACCTCTTGTCCCGATTTTACTTTAATTTCGGCTCTTTGTGGCGAAACTATAATTCTTTCATCTTTAAAAAGACCTGCTTCTTTAATAGAATCTAATTCTTTTTGCAGGTGTTGTTGCATTTTTCCGTACATAGTTTTTTGTTTTAATGTTAATATATAGCTAATGCTCTATTCGCTCTTCAATTGCTTCTTCCACCAATGTTGTGGGAAGATTCTTTTTGTTTTTCACCCCCAGCTCCTTTAGCTTTTCGGCTTGTCCAATGAGGTTGCCCCGCCCTTTGCTTAGCTGCCCAAAGGCGGCTTCGTAGGTGTTCTGTGCTCTGTTTAGCTGCTCGCCAACAGTAGAGAAAGAGTCTACAAAACCTACAAACTTATCATACAAGGCAGCACCCCGTTCTGCTATTTGTTGTGCATTCTGATTCTGGTATTCTCTTTTCCATAAGTCCACAATCATTTTTAGCGCGGCAATCAAATTTGTTGGACTTATCAAAAGTATTTTCTTATCATAGGCATAGTGCCATAGATCTGGGTCGTGTTGTAGTGCCAACAAATAAGCAGGCTCGTTGGGCACAAACATCATCACAAAATCTAGTGTTTCGGCATAGTCTTGATAACTTTTTTTGCTCAAGTCATCCACATGTCGTCTCACAGAGCGAAGATGTTCCTTTATATGTGTTTTTTGTTCTTCATTGCTATTGCATTGTGCATAGCGTGTGTAGGCCGAAAGCGACACTTTCGAGTCAACAATTACCTTCCTGTTATCTGGGTAGGCAATTATAACATCGGGTTGCATTCGTGTGCCGTGTTCGTTTTTAAGGTATCCCCCATCAGTATCTTTCAGGTATTCTTGCACAAAATACTCTCTGTTTAAAACCAAACCCGATTTCTCAAGAATATTTTCTAAAATCATCTGCCCCCAATCGCCCTGAGCCTTAGAGCTACCTGTTAGCGCATTGGTTAGGTTGTTTGCCTCTTCGCTTAAACGCGTATTTAGCATTTGCAACTTCTTCACCTCTTCGCCCAGAGAGAAACGCTCTTTGGCCTCATTAATATACACATCTTCTACCTTCTTTCTAAACAACTCAATGTTTTCGCCCAGAGGTTTTAATATACCACTCAGGTTGTCTTGGTTTAGTTTGGTAAATTTGCTCGATTTATCGTCAAGTATCTTAGATGCTATATGCTCAAACTCAAGGTTAAACTGCTTGCGCAGATTGCTCATTTCTTCTTTCTGAGTGTTTAGCTTCTCTTCAAAGGCTCTATTATTGGCAGTGAGCAAGGCTGTAGTTTTATTTAGCTCATTGTACTCTTCTGTTTTTGCTTTTAAATCGAGCTTTAGGTCATTCAACTCTTGTAGCTGATTGGCGTTGCTTGCTTTTGCAGCATCAAGATTGGCTGTGAGTATAGATATTTCTCTCTCGCGTGTGTGTATATCTTGTTGAAGAAAATCTACACGTTGCTTGTAATTATTAAGCTCGTTCTCAAAAGCAGATATTTCATTCAAAAGCGAAGCATTTCTTTGCTTAGCCAATTCTATCTCCGTTTGCAACTGATTTGATTGTTGAATTGCACCATTATATGCATTTTTCGAAATCATATTCAGCTTCATCGTCAACGAACATACAAGCCATGCAATGCCCCCTCCAACAACTAAACCGATAAGCAGAGAAAGAAGACTCATCTATTTCAAGCTTTTTAAAACATGTCCCATTTTAGTTTTCTTAGTTTTCATGTAAAACTCATTATATTTATTGGGCAATACTTCTAATGGTAAGTTTTCTGTTACCTCTAAACCGTATGCTTCTAAACCAATTCGTTTTACAGGATTATTGGTGAGAAGGCGCATTTTAGATACCCCCAAGCTCCTTAGTATTTGTGCACCTACACCATAGTCGCGTTCATCGGCTTTATAACCCAAATGCAAATTAGCATCAACAGTGTCATATCCCTCTTCTTGCAACTTATATGCGGCCACTTTAGCCATTAAACCAATTCCACGGCCCTCTTGATTGAGATAAACAATAATACCTTTACCCTCTTTTTCAACCAAACGCATAGCTTCGTGCAGTTGCTCTCCGCACTCGCATCGTTTAGATGCAAATATATCGCCTGTTAAGCAAGATGAGTGCATTCTTACTAATATTGATTCATCTTCTGTCCACTCACCTTTTATGAGAGCAACATGCTCTTGACCGGTAGAAGTTTGAAGGAAAGGAATTAAGTTGAAATCGCCATATTCTGTTGGCATCACTATTTGTTCTCCTCGCTCTATAAGCGATTCTTCTTTCAGTAAATATTTTATAAGATCGGCAACCGATACAATTTTTAAGTCAAACTCTTTTGCCATTTTCATTAATTCTGGCAAACGAGCCATAGAACCGTCTTCTTTTTTAATCTCTACTAAAGCTCCTGCTGGGTAGAGTCCGGCAAGGCGTGCAAAATCTATTGCAGCCTCAGTGTGACCTGCTCTTCTAAGCACTCCTCTTGATCTTGCTCTTAATGGGAATATATGACCAGGACGACCAAAATCTTCGGGTTTTGTTTCTGGGCGTGTTAGGGCCAATATTGTTTGAGCTCTATCATAGGCCGATATACCAGTTGTGCAGCCGTGTGTAAGCAAATCAATTGATACAGTAAACGGAGTTGCGTGAACCGATGTATTGTCACTAACCATCATGGGCAAGTCTAACTCTTCGCATCGCTCATAAGTAATGGGTGCACATACAAGTCCACGACCATGTGTTTCCATAAAATTAATTTTTTCTGGAGTAACACACTCTGCAGCTATTATAAAATCGCCCTCATTTTCTCTATCTTCATCGTCTACTACGATAATAAAGTTGCCTTTTCTTATCTCTTCAATAGCTTCTTCTATCGTATCTAACTTAATCTTTTGCATAATTTATATTGTGTAACAAATTTTCGGATTGCAAACAGCTTGTCTACAATCTTTCAATCATTAATTTCAGTTCGTTATTTAATTTCTTCACTTGCGTTAAATCATTGCTCAGTCGTTTTTCAAACACAAGCGATACTAATCTAATTAGCACACCCACTGGCACAAAGTAAGCTAATGCTCGGGCTCCTATCGATCCGGCTTCAAAGGGTCGGAGATTGTTTGAAATCATTGGATACTCTTCGGCCTTGGTCAAGACCTCTTGATAGCTTGAGTTGCTCAGTGAGGTTACCATTGTCTCTATGTTGTTTCTTAGCTCTGCAAATTGCTTGTCTTGATCCTTATCAAACCAATATGCTTTGTAGCTCATTGTTTTGTAGTTTGCTAGGTAATTATCTATATCGTTGTTTAGTTGGTCTATTTTCTGAGTCACCTGGTTATATGCAGGGGGTAGTATAATTACTTCTTTCATTGGGTAATGACGACTATCGCGTATAAAAAATATTTTCTTAAAGAAGTCCATATACGCATCAGCATTAAGTATCACCGAGTCGTTCATTGCTTTGTAGGTAAGAAAAGCCCCCAATGGTAATAAAATAAATGAGCTAAACCACATCCCCACCCAATGTATCCACAAACCATCGCGTGTCATTTTGTAGCCCACATTATCTAAAATATAATAGATAATAAAGAGAACTACCGATACTACAATGGGCATCCCCATCCCTCCTTTTCGGATTATAGAACCCAGCGGTGCACCAATAAAAAAGAATATAAAACAAGCAAACGACAGCGTAAACTTACGATGCCACTC
>CAZBVD010000067.1:0-8516 GCA_964495235.1 uncultured Dysgonomonadaceae bacterium
GGAGGGGTGGATTCATGTGAAACGAAACCATTTCATATAATCGGAGGGGTGGATTCATGTGAAACGAAACCATTTCATATAATCGGAGGGGTGGATTCATGTGAAACGAAACCATTTCATATAATCGGAGGGGTGGATTTATATGAAACGAAAACTTTTCATATAATCGGAGGGGTGGATTCATATGAAACGAAACCAGTTCATGTAAATCCAAGGGGTGGAATTTATATGAAACGAAACCAGTTCATGTAAATCCAAGGGGTGAAATTTATATGAACAAGCAACCAATCTTCTAAATCTGAGGCCTAGATTTAGAAAGGAAATAAAATTAGAGTGTTGTTGTTGAGCATATTATGCCCATAAAACCAGCAATGAGAAACCTCTACAAAGCATTCACAAGAAAGGCTTTGATGCAAGTAGCAGGTTGTGCATGTTTGTAATGCTTATGCTTTGATGATATAGCCAGAAGTTTCACAGGGCAAGACCACAATTGCTTTGCTCATGGATGTGTTGCAAATTGCTACTACTGATAGCTACATATTATCATTTATTAATTCTGGGGTAGTTAACTAACCAAAACACCAATAAAAAACTGAGTGACCGCACATAATATGCATATCACTCAGTAAAATATAGTGTTAGTTTAAGAGCAAAGAGGTTTTAGTGAAATGTTTTCTCTAAAATTATACTTGCAATAAACTAATAGAGTTAAGTTTCAATATAGCCAGTTTTTTTGCTTCGGCATATTCTTCCATTATTTCAGCGATGGTTTCTTTTACCGACATTATCTTCTCGGCCAAATAGGCTTTGCTTCCAGCAAATGAGAACCCCTCGTCCATGTTTCCTTGTGCAGCATTAAACAGGGCTGATGCTATGCAGAAGGGTGCTTTTTTGTAGTCGCAAGTTTTTAAGCATTTCCAAGGACACTTTATTGGCATTGTTTCTCCAGCTTGAATTTTTCTTACAAACGGACTAGTGATAACTCTTCCTGGAAGTCCAACAGGGCTATCAATTAGTGTAATATCTTTTTCTGTAGCACGTATATAGTTTTGTTTAAATTCGTCAGAAACATCACATTCATGGGTAGTTACAAAACGGGTTCCCATTTTCACTGCAGTTGCGCCTGCTTCTAATATGTCGTACATATCACTGCCTGTATATATACCACCTGCTGCAATAACGGGGATTTCTATATTAAATTTCTCTTCAAAAGGTTTGATTACAGCTACTGTCTCCTTTATTAACTCGTGTAGCGGTTTTTGATCACCTAGTAGCTCTTCTTTTTTGAAACCCACATGTCCACCACATTTAGGACCTTCAACTACAATAGCATCGGGCACACAGTTATACTTACTAGCCCAATAGTTGAACATTACTTGCGCAGCACGAGCCGATGATACTTTGGGAACAAACTTGGTTTTACAACCTTCTGGCATTTCTGGCTTCTTCAAGAAAAGACCAGCACCTATAAATACCACATCCACGTTTTCTTCTAATGCAATTTTAAGCAAGTCGTCAAAATCACTTATTGCCATCATTATATTCACGCCAATAATACCATCAGACTTTTCACGTGCTTTTCTTATCTCTTTGGTAAGTGCTATTTTGTTAGATTCGCGAAATTTTTTTCTGTAGTTGGGCTCCAACATACCTATTCCTACAGCAGATATAACCCCAATACCCCCTTCGTTGGCAACAGCGGATGCTAAACCTGATAGCGACACGCATATTCCCATTCCTCCTTGTATGATGGGTAATTTTGGAATTAGCCCACCTATATTTAATGTTTTCATTTTAGTAGTTTTTTTAAAATGTATTCTTTTAATTGTAAAGCTGGTTATACCTAAAAGTAATCTTTTGCTTTTTCTGTTGCATTCTTACTATTTTTGCCAAAGATACAACGAGTAGTGGTTTATTAGCACACTCGGCATATAAAAAACCTTTTTTTAAGAGGGAAATATAAAATTTTGTTCAGTTTACCGATTGTTTTAGTTGCTTTTTGTAGCCAATGTATTAACAAAGATGTCATAGTGTTTGTTTTGAGTTTTCTATGTTTTAAGTAAATTGCGGGTTTATCTTTATGCTGATAATATGCGGGATGCTAACAATGCAATACATAGAGAACGTATAGAGTTACACCAAGCTAGATGTGTTGAAAGCACTATTTTACTTTGCCAACAAGAAGAAAATTGCTACTTTTACCAATTCTATAAAAAAAGAGTAGGGTAGCAATGAATGATGACGAAAAGAAAGTTGTAAATAAAATGATAACTTTGTACTGCAATTACAAGCACAATACTAAAGATGAATTGTGTGAGAGTTGTAGTGAGTTAAACGCATATGCTTTTGCGCGATTAGAGCGATGTCCGTTTGGCGAGAAGAAGCCTACATGTGGTAGCTGTTCTATACATTGCTATAAACCTAGGATGAAAGCAAAAATTAAAAAAGTGATGCGTTTTGCTGGTCCTCGCATGTTATTTGTGAGCCCAATAGCCTCAGTGCGCCATTTTTATAAAGAGTTTAAACGAAAAAGACTCTACTCCTAAGCAATAAAGTGCTAACAGCTATTTTACCGAAAATATAGAATATAACAACCATGTCAATTATAAAAAAAGATACTGTTTTATCGGAAGTTCTTGCTCAACATCATATACTGATTCCTATTGTAAATAGATTTGGAATTAAATTGGGGGTAGGAGAAAAAACTATAGAAGACATTTGCGATGAACAAGGCTTGAATCTAGATTTTATATTGGTAATTCTTAATGTTTATTTAAACGAAGAGTATATTACGGACAAAAAACTGGCTCAGTTTGATTTAGAGCCAATTGCCAATTACTTCAACGAAACCATACAAAACTATCTCCACTCACTTGTGCCCAACATAGAGAAGCATTTAAATGCTTTTATTGCACTAAGCAACTCTAATAATGAAGAGCTAAAGGCATTGCAAAAAGTGTTTTACCAATTTAAAGAAGAGCTTATACAGCATTTAGAAAAAGGATTGGAGCACACAGGGCCTTACCCGCATGAATTACTGCGAGATATAAAAAGCATTTTAATAAAACATGTGTCGGGCAATTTTAATCAGAACTTGTGCTATGCTGTTATTTTCTCTGTGGGTAGCTTAGAGGATGATTTGATAATACACAATAGATTAAAAAACAGTGTTTTAATACCTAAGCTTGATAAGCTAAATAGTTCTGATATTGGTTCTATGCAACACACTATTGCAAGTAGCAACAGCAAACCCGAAAAGAAGAAATTGCTTACCAAACGCGAAACAGAAATATTGAAACTAATAGTAAGTGGAAACTTAAACAAGCAGATTGCTGATAAACTAAATATTAGTTTGAATACTGTGTTGACACATCGCAAAAATATTCTTTCAAAGACTGGCATAAAAACGGTGTCGGGTCTTACATTGTATTGTATATCGAATGGATTGTTGTCTCCAGATTCACTTAAGATAAATTAGTTGTGAACAGTGTACCACGCCTTTTAATAATTGATATTGTTTAGTTTATGAAAAGTAGAACAATCACATTTATTTCTGTTTTTGTTGGCATCCTTTTGTTTGGAGTTTCAATGGTAATGATTGGCTCAGTATTGCCACTCTTGAAGCTGAGATTGGGTATTACAGATATTGTAGCTGGAGGCCTATTTTCGATTTTGCCTTTTGGGTTACTCATTGGGTCTGTTTATTTTGGCCCTGTAAGCGACAGGTATGGTTATAGATGGGTGCTTGCAACTGCATCACTTTTTTTGGCTATCGGGTTTGTAGGTATTGCTCACTCTATGTCGCTTTGGTTATTGCGAGTGTGCATTCTCTTCTTTGGTATTGGTGGTGGTGTTATAAATGGTGCTACTAGCGCGCTGATATCAGATTTGAGTAGCGACGATAAAAAGATAGCCAATTTAAATCTGCTAGGAGTGTTTTTTGGATTGGGTGCTTTTTGCATGCCAATTGTTTTGAGCATGATTCATGAAAGTAATTATGTAACAGTAATAAATATTGTTGCATTACTATCTGTTTTAGTATCTCTGCTTTTCTTGTTTATCTCTTATCCAATAGCGGTGCAAAAAGAGAAAATATCATTTAAATTAATACCTCAGTTCTTTAAGAATAAAGTGTTTTTAGTAATCTGTTTCTTTCTCTTTTTCCAGTCGGCTTTTGAAGCCATCATGAATAATTGGTCTGTCTCTTACTTTACAGAATACTTAAAGGTAGATCAAAAACAAGCACTTATAGCACTCTCTTTTTTGGTTTTAGGCATGACAATAATGCGCATTCTTTCGGGAGGGGTTTTTAGAAAGCTATCGTCGAAAAACTTGTTGCGAATGGCATTTGTTTTCCTGTCACTAGGAGCCGTGTGCTTGCTTGTGCAGCAGTCTTGGGCTTATTATCTAAATGTCTTGGGGTTGTTTCTAATTGGTGCAGGTTTGTCTCCCGGATTCCCTGTTATGCTAGGCATTACGGGCAATATGTATAAAGAAATATCGGGCACAGCCTTTAGCTTTGCCATGCTTGTAGCATTATCTGGTAATATGATTATCAACTATATTACAGGAGTGCTGGTAAACGGATATGGCGAAAGATCATTTTTATATGTAATTGTTGCAGAAATCATTATTATGATTACATTATACTTGTTCATTAAAGACGATAAGAAAACTTTTTCGTAATCCCATAATTAAAAACTAAACAAAAACAATGTCTAATAAAGAAAACAATATGAATATTCAATACTTATCTAAAAGCATTTTAATTATAGTAGTTGTTTTATTAACTGCTTGTGCAGTTGCTCCTAAGGTAAATGTTATTAGCGAAATAGCTCCATGGGGTGAAGAAAATTTTGCTTATCCTTCTATTGGAAATAAAGAGTATTCTATCACATCATTTGGTGCTCAAAATAATGCAGGATATAACAATCAACAAGCAATACAACAAGCAATTGATGAGTGCCATTCAAACGGTGGAGGAAAAGTAATTATACCTAAAGGTGTATGGGAAACTTCATATATTGTTCTTAAATCAAATGTGAATCTGCATTTAGAGGAGGGTTCTATACTTTCTTTTTATGATGATTTAGAGCTGTATAATACACCAACTTTTACTCGCTGGGAAGGGATTGAGTGTATGAATTATCATCCTTTGATCTATGCAAATAACGCACATGATATAGCACTTACTGGGAAAGGTAAAATCAAAGGAAATGGAGAGAGTTTATGGAAACTCAAAAAAATACAACACCAGACATTAGATAAGCTTTATTCTCAAGTTTTAAATAATGTACCACCTTTAGAGAGAAACTGTTTGGAATACGAAGAAGGTTCTTACTTACGTCCCTCATTAATACAATTTGTAAATTCTAAAAATATATTGGTAGATGAAATAGAAATTGGTTCAGGGCCAATGTGGACTTTGCATTTTGTTTATTGTGAAAATGTTATCGCTCAAGATATAAATATAATTACAGAGGGTACAAATAATGATGGAATTGTACTTGATTCATCTAAGAAAATATTGATAAATAATTGCTTCTTTTCTACTGGGGATGATTGTATAGTTATAAAATCTGGATTAAATGAAGATGGCTGGAGAGTTGACAAACCCAGTGAGCGTATAATAATAAAAAACTGTGAAACTAAGTATGGCCATGGAGGAGTGGTTATAGGAAGCGAAATGTCTGGAGGGATTAAAAATATATATGCGCATGATTGTGATTTTAGTAACACAGAAAGAGGGTTACGTATAAAATCTATGAAAGGTAGAGGTGGTTATGTTAAGGATATTTGGTTTGAGAATATTAGAATGGATAGTATTCGCAGAGAAGCCATTAAAATAAACATGAAATATGGAGCAAGTTCTATTGAACCAAGGGGCGACAAAGTTCCCATTTACAGCAACATTAATATTAAAGACATAAAATCTTCTAATTCTAAAATCTGCATTAATATTATTGGACTTGAGGAACAGAAAATAGACTCACTAACCTTTACTAATTTAATTATGCATGGAGAAAAAGGCATTGTAATTTCTAATGTAGATAATGCAACATTCAGCAATATAGATATTGAAGTTGAAGATAATAAACCTATCCAAATAACAGATTGTAGAAATGTTGTTTTCAACGATTTGAAGTATGTTTCAGGTTCAGAAAGTATATTTACATTAAGTGGAGAAAACTTTAATATTAAAGTAAACAAATCAAATGAAAAGGATTTTAAATCTCTATTTGATAATGATAAAATGATAGACAATTAAGTTGCTTCTAATTATTAAGTTAGTTGCTAAGTTTAAAATAGCCTTTATTCAATTCATACATTCGGCTTGTTTTTAATAATTGCCTGTTTCATATATAACCTTGTTCTCTCAAAGAGTTGATAGGTAATCTCTGCAAAATTATTATTGTTGTTTGTTCAAAAAACTATTGTTAAAGCTTAATGTAGGCCCCTGTTTTGTATGCTTTTCTTAAAGCAGCTCTAGCTAAAATGCAAGCAATTGTGTTATATCAAAAAAGTGTTTTATCTTATGGGTAATATAAAACTAACCATATATCACGATTTATTTTTGATAAGACTCTGCTACACCTATTAGCAAGTTAATAACAAACTTTTCTAAAAGCTTTTTAAAATGAACATTTTATATTATTTTTGTAGACATGGTTTTGGATATCAAAATGGTTCAATGAAACAGTTGGTCTCCATTTTTTTTATAACCACACAAAAACAAAAAAAGAAGTACTAACCCAACATATAAATTATAAAACAAATTATGAGTAAATCGAAAGAGAAACTTTTCACCGAATTTCCACCGGTAACCACAGAGCAGTGGATGGAAAGAGTAACCGCCGACCTCAAAGGTGCCGATTTTGAAAGGAGATTGGTTTGGAAAACTAACGAAGGTTTTAATCTAAATCCTTTTTATCGTAGCGAAGACATTAAAGATTTTGGATGGACTGATAGCCTGCCCGGAGAGTTCCCTTATGTGCGTGGCACAAAAACGGACAATAGCTGGTATGTGCGTCAAGACATAGATGTAACAGATTTTGCTGAAGCAAATAAAGAAGCATTGTTGCTGCTTGATAAAAAAGGAGTTACTTCTTTAGGCTTCGTGCTTTCTGGTGAAGAGCTTACTGCAGATAACATTGCAACACTGTTGGATGGCATACATCCAAACATGGTAGAGCTTAACTTTAAAACTTGCATCAACTCTACACTAAAAGTTACTAAACTAGTAGTAGATTATATCACCAGTTTAGGTGTTGACGTAATGGATTGCTACGGTTCTGTAGACTATGATCCATTCCGCAAGATTTTTAAATTAGGTGTTGATGTTCCTAACTGGAAAGATGAGTTGGCTGAGATTGTAAAAGCCTCTGCCCCTCTACCACGTTTCCGTGTAGTATCTATTACAGGCAACGACTTTTCAAATGCAGGTGCATATCTTTTCCAAGAACTAGGCTATAGCTTGGCATACGCAAATCAGGTGTTGAGTGCGCTTATCGAAAAAGGTGTTGACCCTACAATGGCTGCTAAGAAAATTAAATTCAACTTCGGAGTAGGTACAAACTACTTTATGGAGATTGCAAAGTTTCGTGCAGCACGTTGGTTGTGGGCAGAGATTGTGAATGCATATAAAATGCCATGTCCTCACGAGTGTGATTATACAGCAGAAGATGGCACTTGCCGTTGTGCAGCAAAGATTAATGTACACGCCGTAACTTCTACTTTCAACACAACAGTTTACGATCCCTATGTAAACCTATTGAGAACGCAAACAGAAGCAATGTCTGCTACATTGGGCGGTGTTGATTCATTAACAGTACTTCCGTTTAATCATGCTTATCAAAAACCTACAGACTTTACCAATCGTCTTGCTGTTAATCAACAGTTACTACTGAAAGAAGAAGCGCATTTTGATAAAGTAGCCGACCCAGGTGCAGGTTCATATTATATAGAAAAACTAACAAGCTCATTGGGCCAAGAAGCATGGGAACTATTTCTTGAGATAGATGAAAAAGGATTTTACAATTTGTTGAAATCAGGAAAAATTCAAGACGATATCAATACATCTGCCGAAGGGCGTTGGTTTGCTGCAGCTCGCAGAAAAGAAATTCTTTTAGGAACAAACCAATATCCAAGCTTTGGAGAAAAAGTAGATCATAAGTTTGAAGAAGCTTACAGCCCTCTTAGTGAGTGTGAGTGTGGAGTGGAAAAAGAAACTCCTCTAAAAAGATTGAACACTAAGCGACTGGCAGAGCCTTTCGAGGCGTTACGCTTAGCTACAGAGCGTAGTGGTAAAACACCTAAAGTGTTTATGTTGACTATTGGTAACTTGGCCATGAGATTGGCACGTTCTCAATTCTCTGCCAACTTTATGGCGTCGGCGGGATATGAGATAATAGACAACTTAGGGTTCGAAACTGTTGAAGAGGGTGTGAAAGAAGCACGTGCTAAAGATGCCGATATCATAGTACTTTGTTCAAGTGACGATGAGTATGAGAAATTTG
>CAZBVD010000068.1:0-8419 GCA_964495235.1 uncultured Dysgonomonadaceae bacterium
GATATATAGACGAAGGCGATATGGCCAATCCAGGAGTACCACTTATTTCAGTGGAGGGTCCAGGTAGTTTTGAGGTCACCGCCTCGGTTCCCGAACGGGAAATATCAAAAGTAAAATCAGGAGCTAAGGTTCAAGTTTCTGTAAATTCTCTCGGTGTTGAACTTCCAGGAACTATAACAGAAGTAAGTACTTCGGCTAGGAATACTGGAGGTCAATATTTGGTAAAAGTGGTTTTGGATAAGACTGATTCTGGAATTCTTTCAGGAATGTACGCTACAGTTCAGTTTCCATTAGAGAAATCTGTTGATGCAACAGCTTTGTTAGTTCCTACGGATGCAATAATTCATCGTGGAGAGTTAACAGGAATTTACACAGTGAGTCAGGGCAATACTGCTATCCTCCGTTGGTTGCGTTTAGGGCGCACTTTTGGAGATAAGGTGGAAGTGTTGTCTGGGCTTTCCGCAGATGAGAAGTATATTATTGATGCGGATTCGAAAATTTTTAACGGTGCAAAATTAACTATTAAGTAAAACTCATGAAAAATGGAATTGCAGGCAGAATTGCCAATTTTTTTATAACATCAAAACTTACTGTTTTGCTGATGATTGTTTTCATGGTCGTTGGTGTTTACAGTTCGTTTTTGATACCTCGTGAGGAAGAACCTCAGATTGATGTTGCTATGGCCGATATTTTTGTAGGCTATCCAGGAGCATCACCTACAGAAGTGGAGTCAAGAGTTGTAAAACCCTTGGAGAGTTTGGTTTCCAATATTCCTGGGGTAGAATATGTCTATTCTACTTCTTCTAAAGAAGGTGGAATGGTGATTGTACAGTTTTTTGTTGGTGAAGATATTGAGAAATCTTTTGTGAAACTTTACAATGAAATGAGTAAGCATATGGATCAAATGCCTCCGGGTGTGACCATGCCGCTTATAAAACCTCGCGCCATTGATGATGTACCAATGCTTGGCTTAACATTGTGGAGCGAAACATATGATGACTATCAGTTAAAGCAAATTGCCGATGAGCTTATGCAAGAGATAGGAAAAGTTGATAAAGTTTCGGCTACTCATGTAATTGGGGGGAGAAATAGACAAGTACGTGTAGTACTGGATAAGGATAAGTTAGCAGCGAGTGGATTAGATTTTCTAGGCGTTGCCGAAATGATAAAAGCCAATAATCATCAAATGAGTTCGGGTAGTTTTGATAGGAACGACACCGAGTTTTTAGTAGCTACTGGTAATTTTCTTGAAACATCAGCAGACGTTGAAAACTTGATAGTGGGAGTACAACAAAATCAGCCAGTTTTTTTAAGACAGGTTGCAGACATAATTAATGGCCCAGAACTTTCTAGCTCCTATGTTTCTCACGGTTTTGGACAAGGTAGTGAGTCTGCTTCTAAGTTTCAATCGGAGTATCCAGCTGTTACTATTGCAGTAGCAAAGAGACAAGGGGCTGATGCAATGAAGATTGCAGATGTTGTTCTTAACAAGTTAGATGATTTACGGGCAGATCTTATTCCAGATGAAGTGCATGTGGAAATTACCCGCAACTATGGAGAAACAGCGTCGCAAAAAGTATCGGAGTTGCTATTGCATCTTATGGGGGCTATCGTTGCGGTAACCTTTGTCGTGATGCTTGCAATGGGGTGGCGCGGTGGATTAGTCGTTTTTTTATCGGTGCCCATTACTTTTGCATTAACACTTTTGAGCTATTATTTACTAGACTATACGCTCAATAGAATCACACTTTTTGCTCTGGTCTTCGTTACTGGAATTGTGGTAGATGACTCTATCATTATCGCTGAAAATATGCATCGACACTTTAAGATGAATCGCTTGCCGTTTAAGCAGGCCGCCATATATGCTATCAATGAGGTGGGTAACCCAACTATTTTGGCCACCTTAACCGTTATTGCATCTGTGTTACCCATGGCATTTGTTTCGGGTTTGATGGGACCTTATATGTCGCCAATGCCCATTGGAGCGTCTATTGCTATGATTCTTTCACTATTTGTTGCGTTAACAATAACGCCTTATCTAGGATATATATTCTTGCGTGAAAAAGAGAAGAAGGGTAAAGCTCCAAAAGTTGAGAAACCACTACAAGAAACACTTATTTATAGGCTCTATTCAAGGTTTCAAACTCCGTTGTTGGAGAATAAAAAAGTGCAATATATCTTCTTGGGAGTAACAACTGTACTTTTACTAGGCTCAATAAGTTTGTTTTTCACTAAAACGGTAACAGTGAAGATGCTTCCATTTGATAACAAGAACGAAATGCAGGTAGTGATAGATATGCCTGAAGGAACAACCTTGGAGCGGACAGCTGTTGTGGCTAAAGAGATAGGTCAGTTTCTGTCAACTCAGGATAAAGTTGTAAACTATCAAAACTATGTGGGAACTTCAGCCCCTATAACTTTCAACGGACTTGTGCGCCATTATGATTTAAGAAGTGGAAGCAATGTAGCAGACATTCAGGTAAATTTAATTGACAAGAAGAGGCGAAAAGAGCAAAGTCACGATATTGCTAAAGAATTGCGACCACACATTCAAAAAATTGGGCAGAAGTTTGGTGCTAATGTTAAAGTGGTAGAAGTACCACCAGGGCCACCTGTTAACTCTACTATTGTAGCAGAGGTTTATGGGCCGAACTATGATCAGCAGATTGCTGTGGCTGATCAACTGAAAACTATGTTAATCAACACAGATGATGTTGTAGATGTAGACTGGATGGTGGAAGCCAATCAAACAGAATATGAGTTTGTGATAGACAAAGAGAAAGCAATGCGTTATGGAGTTGCACCCCAACAGATTGTTTATACAATGAATATGGCACTTTCTAATAGACCTGTCACTCACCTTTATGATGAAAATGCGACCACACAAGTGGGAATACTGCTATCATTGGATGAGAAAGAGAAGTCGACCATACATGATATATCCCAATTGAAAATAGCATCGAATCAAGGCAATATGGTTTCTGTGGGTGATTTGGTCGATATAAAAGAGGGTGTTCGCGCTAAGAGTATATCACGCAAAAATCAAAAACGTGTAGTCTATGTCTTAGCAGATATGGCCGGAAAGCTTGAAAGCCCAGTTTATCCTATTTTGGGGATGAAAGATAAGTTGAAAGGGATTGAATTGCCTGCAGGATATTCTATGAATGAACTTTATATAGGACAGCCTGAGTCGGAAGATGACTTTACAATAAAATGGGATGGCGAATGGCAAATTACCATGGAGGTGTTCCGAGACTTAGGAATTGCTTTCTTAGGTGTGCTTATTATCATTTATATATTGATTGTGAGTTGGTTTCAAGATTTTAAAGCTCCTTTAGTAATGATGGTGTCTATTCCATTGTCACTTATAGGGATTATACTAGGGCATTGGATTTTGGGAGCATTTTTTACAGCCACATCCTTTATTGGGGTTATTGCATTAGCTGGAATAATGGTGCGAAACTCAGTGTTGTTGATTGACTTTGTGAACTTGCGTACAGCAGAGGGTATCCCTTTAAAGCAAGCTGTTATTGAAGCTGGTGCTGTAAGAATGACTCCGATATTGCTCACAGCAGGAACTGTAGTGATTGGAGCTTTTGTAATTCTTTTTGACCCTATATTTCAAGGTTTGGCCATCGCATTGATGGGAGGTAGTATTGCATCCACCATTCTTACCTTATTGGTTGTACCCTTGGTGTATTATATGGTAGAAAAGAAAAAAATCGGGTAGATAGTTACAACCTGTCTCATAGTAGGCAGTTTGTAACATTTAGCATGATGCTATTATTTGAATATATAGGTGTTGTGTTTGAAATAAATTAAAACTATAATCAATGGATAAAATGAAGTTATTAATAGTTACCGTTGTTAGCTACTATGAGGAGCAAGTGTTGCAACTTTTTAAAGAAGCAAATATTGAGAATCTTAGTGGCACTAATATAAAAGGGTATAAAAATGTTTCTTCTGTTGTGGTAAACTCGAGTTGGTTTCCGTCACAAAAGGGAGGGGCAAATAGTATTATGTTTTTCTCTTTTACAGACGATGACAAAATAGACTTGTTTTTTAGTCTAGTAGAAAAGTTCAATAAGAACTTGAAGACGAATAATCCTATACATGCTATAGTAGCACCTATAGAGCGCAGTGTTTAAAGAGACTTTCGGTTTAGCATTAGTTAGACGATAAGATATATAATATGGCCCGTTTAAAAACTTCTATAGATAGGTTTGAGAATAAATATTCTTAAGTATATATATTGAAGATTGATAGGCAGAAGATAAACCCATTATACTCAGTTGAGTGTAATGGGTTTTTATAATAATAAGAATAATAGGTCTTGTTATTTGTTTTCTTGTTTTTGTTTTGCGTCAAGCTCTTCCGGCGTATAGGCAGATACTTCACGATTATTCATCAAGTCTCTATGAATTTCGCGTGTTACATCTCCCCATGCACCTTCTTCCCACAGTGGAGGATTGATTAGCCCTTCTTCCCAACTGCTAAGTGCCTCATTCATTTCTTTAGTAATTTCTGGAAGTTCGTGTTGTAAATCTTTATCTTCGAAAAGGTTGTCTTTTAGATTATAAAGTCTTTGTCCAACTCCCTTCACTCGTATTAGCTTGTAGTCGCTCATGCGAGCAGCTGCCATATCTTGTTTGCGCCAAAATAATTGTGAGTGAGGTTGACCTTCTATCTCTCCTTTTACATAAGGCATTAAATTTACTCCATCTAGAGGATATTTCAGACTTCGCTTATCAATATTGGCAATATCAACAGCTGTAGCTAAAATATCTAACGCAGATGTCAATCCATCATATTTACCACTAATCCTATCTCCATAAGCCATAACAAATGGTACACGATGACCTCCTTCATATTTATTGCCTTTAAATCCTTTTAGCGGAAAGTTGCTCGACTGATTGTTGAATGCACCTCCATTGTCATTTACAAAAAAGATAAGTGTATTGTTGTATGCTCCTGTCTTTTTCAACCTATCTATAACCTCTCCAATGCTTCTGTCAAGCGCCCAAGTCATTGCTGCTAGTTGTTGTCTTTCGTGGCCCTCAAACCTATCTAGGTCTTCTTGCGTTGCTTCCATTGGAGTGTGTACAGCGTTGTAGGCAAGGTAAACCATAAAAGGTGTCTTTTTTTCAACCTGCTCCTCAATATAAGTTGATGCAGCACTCCCTAAAACATCTGTCATATAGCCCTCAAAGCTTACTTGTTTACCATTTAATTGCATGCTTCTATGACTTCCTGGTAAGTCATCTATTTCAGGATTATAAAAATAAGAGCGACTCCCTGCTATAAACCCATAAAAATGTTCAAACCCACGTTTGTTAGGATGATAATCAGGGTCATTCCCCTGATGCCACTTACCAAAACAAGCAGTTGCATATCCATTTTGTTTAAATATATCGCCTATTGTTTCCTCCTCCAAGCCTAGCCCTAAAGTGTCTCTCAAATTTGATTCATATCCATTTTTTTGTTGGTAGCGCCCTGTTAATAAGCCTGCGCGCGAAGGTCCACTTACTGTTGCAGATACATGAGCATCTGTGAAAACTACACCACTTGAAGCTAAGTTATCAATATTAGGTGTTGGCAAGTCTTTAGATCCCATGAAACCAAAATCGTTATAGCCTGCATCGTCAAGAAGGATTATCAATATGTTTGGGTCAAGTGTTTCTTTTGCACCCTCGCTTGTACAACTTGAAGCACCAACTGCAGTAATTGCACCGAGTAGTAATGATGGTGAGAATAGATTTTTCATAATTTGTTGTTTTATGTTCTAGATACAAATATAGCAAATTACTTGAAAATAGATTGTTTGAATGAAATACACCTCTCATAATTCTATGTTTATGGCTAAATTCAATTGCAAACTTATAGTTAATGAATCTACTTTTTATAATTGCTAACTACTGCTCTCTATAAAAAGTTTTTTCTGATAAATATGTTTAAGGATTTGTATATTGTTTAAGAAAATAAAGTTATATTTGTCATTCGAAGAATGAATTAGCTCTTACTTTAAACTTCAAGGCTAATATTTGAAATATAATACCTTCTCTAGGTTTGCTTAGAGTGATAGAGATATCAAAACTATCCATTCTTATGTAGCAACATACTTTTTTTAGGAACAAAAAAATAATTAAACTACCATTATGAAATTAATTAAACGTTCTCTTGTTATCTTTCTGTTAAGCATAAGTGTGATTAGCTGTAAAGAAAAGAAAGAAAAAGCAACAAGCAAGGATGAAGATTTAAAACCTAACGTAATATTCCTTTTGGTTGACGATATGGGGTGGAAGGATCTGTCTTGTTATGGTAGCACTTTTTATGAAACACCAAATATTGATAGATTGGCATCAATGGGTGTTAAGTTTACAGATGCCTACACACCCAATCCTGTGAGTTCTCCTACGAGAGCATCCATCATGACAGGTAAATACCCCTCAAGAATAGGTATAACAGATTGGATACCTGGCGATGATCCAAAGGACAGAAAGTTGTTAGGCCCTGAAGATTTACATGAGTTGCCACTTGAAGAAGTAACAGTAGCAGAAATATTAAAGGAAGAAGGATATAACACTTTCTTTGCTGGGAAATGGCATTTAGGTACAGAGGGATATTTACCAACAGACCAAGGTTTTGACGTTAATTTAGGTGGTTATCATTATGGACAGCCTCCAGGTGGATATTATTCTCCTTATGAGAACTTAATGCTTGAAGATGGTCCTGAAGGTGAATATCTAACAGATAGGCTCACAAATGAGTCGATTAAGTTTATTGAGGATAATCAAAGCAGTCCTTTTTATGTTCATCTATCCTTTTACACAGTTCATACACCCATTCAAGCAAATCAAGATTACATTGAGAAATTTGAAAAGAAGAGAGAACAATTAGAAGAGAAGTCCCCAATAAAGATACAAGAAGGTGATGGCTATACTGTGCAAAATCAGACCAATGCTGCATATGCATCTATGATTTATTCTTTAGACCATAATGTGGGGCGTTTGTTAGACAAGCTTGATTCGCTTAACCTTACCGATAAGACCCTCATTATTTTCACTTCAGATAATGGAGGATTGAGCACATTGGTTTATAAAAACAGCACAGCACCTACTGCTGTTTTACCACTTCGTGCTGGAAAGGGTTGGGCCTATGAAGGAGGCATTAGGGTTCCTTTTATTGTAAAACCTGTTGGAGAGCAAATTCCTAATCGTGTTTCAGAAACTCCTATTATTAGCATGGATATTTACCCAACTATTTTAGATTATCTAAATGTTGAGAAAAGACCAAAGCAGCATGTTGATGGTCTGAGCCTTTATAACTTGATTGAAAGTGGTGAAGAGCTTGATAGAGAATCACTGTTTTTCCACTATCCACATTATCATGGCAGTGCTTGGATTCCAGGAAGTGCACTTAGAATGGGTGACTGGAAGCTTGTTCACTTCTATGAAGACAACAGCTATGAATTATACAACCTGAAAGAGGATATAGCTGAAAAGAATGACTTATCTTCTGTGCATCCAGAAAAAGTATCCTTGTTGAAGGAAAAACTGGAAGAGATGATTGAAAATACTAATAGTAGTTTACCTACTCTTAATAAGTAGTATTCTAACCCGCATTATTCATCACGCTTTAAATGTACACATATTATCTAGTTTGGAATCAGCAACATATTAAATATTTTTGCTTTGATGTGGATACCCACTTTTGAGCTGTGTTCGCTTTTATCTCCACGCAACTGCTTTGTTCCAAACCCCTTGAAGAGTGGCCTATATCGGCTGAGTTAGAGGCCTATCTTCTACGTAAAGCTAAAAACCTGAATAATACGGTTTAAACTATAGGTGATAAATAAGCCGATATGAACTGTTCATATCGGCTTATTTATTGTTGTGTTATTAAACTATCGAGCTGTTTTTTTAAACAGCTTTGCTAGTTTGCTCTATTATATCCATTCCTTTTTGGATAGCTTTTTCATTCATAGGTATTAGTTTGTGGTGACGTTCAGGTAAAACATTTTCCAATCCTTTCACCACATTCTCAAGTTTCACCATTGGTGATATTTTGAGTAAACCACCAAGTACAATCATATTGAAAACTCTGGCGTTGTCCATTTTCATAGCCTCTTCCAATGCATCAATTTTGTACACATTGATATCTTTGCGCACTGGTGGATTTTGAATACCATCTGTATCATAAATTATGCTGCCACCTGGTTTCACCATCTTCTCGAATTTGTCAAGCGAAGGTTGGTTTAACACAATAGCCACATCATAACTATTAAGTACAGGAGAACTAATCATTTCGTCACTTAATATAACAGTCACATTGGCTGTACCTCCTCTTTGCTCGGGTCCGTAAGCAGGAAACCATGAAACTTCTTTTCCTTCTACAAGTCCAGAGTATGCCAAAATCATAC
>CAZBVD010000069.1:0-8287 GCA_964495235.1 uncultured Dysgonomonadaceae bacterium
GTAGTTTTTCACAAATATGATTCTTCTTAAAACACATTATTTTGCTATTGATCCTAGATCTGTACATATCTTACTAGCTATTTTCTCTAACTACTCTAAAACAAAAAAGACCACTTCTTAATTGAAGCAGTCTTTCTGTATATATTATAATATAAGATTTTATTAAAATCTTTTCTTTTTGATACGTGCTTTTTTACCACGCAGTTTACGTATATAGTAAATCTTACTTCTACGTACTTTACCTTCGCTATTCACAGTGATGCTTTCGATGAAAGGTGAATTCATTGGGAAGATTCTTTCTACACCAATATTATCAGACATTTTACGAACTGTAAAACGTTTGTTTTCTCCTTTTCCACTAATTCTTATTACATCTCCTCTGTAGAGCTGGATACGCTCTTTGGTTCCCTCAACAATACGGTATGCAACCGTAACTGTGTCACCACTTTTAAAATTTGGGAGTTCTTTCTTTTCTTCTTTTTTGAAAGAATCCACTGCAACTTTCATTAAATCCATGATTGATAAAGCTTTATGTTAATGTTTAACGTTCTTGTAACGCAATATGTCAGAGACCGTCTCAACAGAGATTGCGCAAAGCGGTTGCAAAGATAGTGAAAATAGTTTTAGTATCAAACATGCATTCTATTTTATTTGCTTCTATGTTAGATGTATATGCAAATAGGAAGCAATTGATATTGTTGGGTTCTTATTTTGCGTCTTTCTTTTGTATCTTTGCAACCTAAATAAATATTTTATGAATGCTTTCGAAAACTCTAGTCCACTCTTAAAGATAATATATCTTTTTGTCTTTTCCTTAGCTGGTCTTTTCCTTGCAGGTAGTCTTATCACTGTTTTCAATGGTTTTCAAGATGGGCAATTGATGCTTTCTCCTTGGGGGTTGAGACTAAGTTCAGGCGTGCAAATGGTACTGATGTTTTTTATGCCTGCTATTACCCTTGTTACTTGGAGTGGTTACAAGCCTCTTCCTTTTTTAGGACTTAATAGATCTAGCAAATCATTTGTTTTGTTTATAATTGCTTTAGCTATACTTCTTGTAGGAGTTCCATTTATATCACTTCTTTCGCAATTTAATCAAATGTTGGTGTTGCCTGACTGGTTAAGTGGTTTGGAACTGTGGATGAAGAGCTTAGAAGAGTCAGCACAAGCAACAACAAATTTGCTGCTTAACGGAACATCTATTTGGGACTACCTTGGTAACATTGTATTTATAGGTGTGTTTGCTGCAGTTGCTGAAGAGGTGTTTTTTAGGGGTGTGTTGCAGCAATTATTGACAAAGTTGTTTAAAAATAAACACACTGGTGTATGGATGACAGCATTTATATTTAGCTTGATGCACTTGCAGTTTTATGGATTCTTGCCGCGCATAATTTTGGGTGCTATATTGGGATATCTGTTTGCATATTCAAAGAATTTGTGGATACCAATATTAGTTCATTTCTTGAACAATGTGATGGTAGTTACATTCAACTTCTTTTTTAGAGAGAGTTTTGCATACCAATATTTAGAAGAGCTTCCTATCACTTCAGGTTTCCTTATTTTAGGATTGCTAAGTTTAGTTACACTCATCTTTCTGTTTTGGGCATTTCAAACAAAAGCACACAAGCAAATTTACAAGTAATTACTTATTAAGATTATAATATATATATGTTACAAATAGACGATACAATTATATCATTAGACGTACTCGAATCGCAATTTATATGCGACCTTCAAAAATGTAAAGGAGAATGCTGTGTAGATGGCGACTCTGGTGCCCCTTTGGAGAAAGAAGAGAATGATAAAATTAACGAGATACTCCCAACTATTTGGAATGAACTCTCTCCAAAAGCTCAAAAGCTTATAAATGAGCAGGGCATTTCATATACAGACTACGATGGTGAATTAGTTACTTCAATTATAAATGGTAATGAGTGTGTATTCACCTATTTCGATGAAGAGGGTATATGCAAGTGTGTTATAGACAAAGCGTATCGCGAAGGGCGAGTTTCAGTTCAGAAACCAATATCGTGTCACCTATATCCGATACGTTTGCAGAAGTATCGCGACTTCACAGCAGTAAACTATCACAAGTGGTCTGTTTGCAAACCCGCTGTTAAGTTTGGAAAGAAGGAGGGGGTTGAACTATATAAATTCTTGAAAGAGCCTCTAATAAGAAGGTTTGGTGAAAGATGGTATGATGAGTTGTGCAATGCAGCTAAGCTGCTTGAAGAAGAAAAAAAACAGAAAAAAGAACATTCTTAGTTCAAAAACATTATATTACTGACAATAAACGAATTTAATTTTTAAAACTATATATAAAATGGAAAAGAAAACATTAGGTATTTTTGGTTGTGGCGGACTCGCCGAAATTGTAGTTGATGCACTTAATAATGGCTTACTGCCAGACTACAAGTTGATTGGAACTGTAGATAGAGAATTGGGTAGAGCTCAATATTTAGCAAACAAGGCCAATAGTACACAAAAAGCACCCAAATGCGATGCCTTTGATTCAACTGAAGAGTTCTTAGCATTAAAGCCAGATTATATTGTTGAAACAGCATCGCCGAGTGCTTTAAAAGGATTTGTGTTAGATGCTTTAAAAAACGGGTCTTCAATTGTACCTCTATCTATAGGTGCATTTGCAGAAGAAGATTTTTACGAAGAAGTAAAGAAAGCAGCACTTGAGAGTGGTGCTAAAGTATATATCCCTTCGGGTGCAATTGGAGGTTTGGATGTATTGCGCACAGTAACTCTAATGGAGAAAGCTTCCGTAAAATTTAACACGGAGAAATCACCCAATCCACTTGTTTACTCCAAAGTTTATGATCCACAAATGCAATTATTAAAAAGAGAGGTTTTCAACGGTAATGCTAAACAAGCAATTGAGTTGTTCCCTACTCAAGTAAACGTTTCAGTTGCAGCAGCTTTGGCGTCAGTGGGTACAAATGACATTAATGTGTCTATAAACACTACACCAGGCTATATTGGAGATGAGCACTGCATTACTATAAATAGTGATGATATAGATGCTCGCTTATGTATTTACAGTAAAACTGCAAAAATAGCAGGTTGGAGTGTAGTTAATACTTTACGCAATATTACATCACCCATTGTATTCTAATATATTCTGAATAACTTTCTCACTCAGTCTATCAAAAGCTTGTCTAGTCCTTCCAGAAGATACTTCCATGCATCTTACATTGGGATGGCTTAACAAGCTTTTGTTACCTAAAGCCTCTAGTGAATCGCAATAGAAAATATTGCTTTCATGGTTTAGCCATTTTTGGAAAGGTTCATCATCCCACGAAGGAGAAAGACCTACATTGAATAATATTTTCTTGTTCCCAAATTTCTCAAATTCTTTTTCATGAAGCAATACTGTGTTTTTATTTAAACTACAAATAACAACATCATTCTTTTCCATCAACTCTGCAATTGGCAAGAACTTGTAGCCCTTAGCAGTAGCTTCTTCTTTCTCACTTCTTGCAACATAAGTAATATTTGCTCCCAAAAATGCTAATGCATCGGCTATCATTCCACCAAGCTTGCCAAGACCCACAATACCGCAGTTCAACCCTGTAATCTCTTCTGCAACACCTGTCCATGGTTCTCTCTGAGTTCCATCAGGATTTGTGCCAAAACCGTGCAAGCAACGCACTAGTTCACTTAAAACATATTCAACCACACCCTCGTCACCATAATCTCTAATGCCGGTAACAGTTATCCCTTTTTCGTTTGCATATAGTATGTCAACATTGGCACTTTCTGGAGAATAGAGAGAATTACACATGCCAATATATTTTAGATTGTCGCAATGTTGCAAAACCTCTTTAGTTAAAGTTGTTGTGTAACTAAGTAGAATAGCATCTGCATCGCCTATTCTTTTAAGAATTTCAGCGTTATCGCTTGGAATGTCATCATACATCACAACTTCTTTTGCAAAGTCATGAAGTTTTTTTTCTGCACTTGGTATCAAACTTACAGGTTCGATAGCAACTAATTTTTTAAACATAATATTAAAGTTTTATTTATAAATAAATAATTGTAATTCATTTTTTTGGCTCCATAAATAACACCTATTCAATTGTCCCAAAAGTATATCCTTCTTTCAACAACCACTCAATAGCGTGGGGCAGGGCATAAAGTAAATTTTTCTCGGCTTTCAACGAGTCGTGAAATACAATTATAGAGCCGTCGCGTGTATACTTTTTCACGTTGTTGTATACTTGTTGTGGGGTCATTCTATTGCTGTAGTCGCGTGTTACAACATCCCACATTATTGTTTTGTATCCTATGTGATAAAGATGTGTAAGTTGATAAAGAAACATATGTCCGTGAGGGGGTCTAAACAGTTTTGACTGAATAAGACCACTACTTTTCTTCACGTTATTTACAAACTTAGTTCCAAAGGTTTTCCATCCTTGTAGGTGGTTATATGTATGGTTTCCCACTTTATGGCCACGATCTAAGATGTCTCTGTAAACTTCAGGATGTTTATAAACATTGTCTCCAACACAAAAAAATGTTGCTTTTATCTTATACTTATCCAATATATCTAACACCCATGGGGTGACTTCGGGAATTGGACCATCATCAAAAGTTAGGTAAACCATTTTTTTACCTTCTACCTGAATCCTCCAAACGCTTTTTGGAAAAAGCATTCTATATAATTTGGGTGGTTGCTCAATTAGCATAGAAATAGTATCAAGTAAGAGAGTGTTTATATAATAAGTTTATTTATAAACACTCTCTTTTATTACACAGACTTATTGTTGCAGGCTGTTATTATAGTGTTGAAGCAATTCAGGACTATATTGTTGCATTAGGCGAAATGATTTTTGCATAGTTTCATCTTCCACCGTTTGTCTCATAGTGTCACTGCCAGATAAGCGGTAACCATCAATAGATATATCTGTTAGCTGTTTAAGTACTGTGTTGGCCAATTGTCCTAACCCCTCATTATAGTAAAACTCAGTTCGGCTCAAAAGATCATCAATATATGTTGCATATTTCTCATAATCGTGTATTTGATATAAATCTGTTATGCGTATTAAAATACCTAAATTATAATGTAAGATGTCAGTTGCCAAATTAGCCATTTGTTGTTGAGAAAGACGATTATACCAATCAAGATTTAGGTGTACTCTATCTGTTATCTCTTTTATAATGGCATTTCCTTTGTCCATTTCACCCAAGCGCAAATAAGATTCTGCCAATGGAATTGATTCGTGACCAAAAGGCATGCTTGCAGATGGGAGCACTATTAAAGATTTATCTAGAGCCTGAAGTGCTTTTTCATTTTCGCCCTCAATAATAAGAGCTTCAGTAAGCATTGCAAATAGATTGCGCATTTGGCTAAACATGCGTCTGTTGTTTTCGTCTAAATATACGTTTGGATTGTCAAATCCTCCCCATTTAAACTTGTTCATCACGTTGTCAAACATTACCTTAGTGTTTACACCGCCGCTAAGAGGTTCCCCAGGAGTAACACGGTATGTCAGTCCATTGAGCGAAAAGTTGGGTGTCATATTTAAATGAGTGTCATGCCCAACTGTAGTAGCATAATACATTGGACGCTTCCAGTTGTCTTTGTTGATATTTGAAAGCAGTTCAAGAATCATCAACTCCTGACGATACAAACCAGATTTCCCTGATAAGTTAATAGTCATTCTGCTTGAAGGCTTTGCGTGTAGTGCTGTCCAATCAACTTTTGCTGTGTCAATATCTAAGTATAGCTTGTCTGAAGGTATTACACCTCCACTTTGAACAAATGGATTGTTGGGTGGTTGCACACCATCACGTAAATCTTCTATAACCTTTGTTAGTGGCATAGTATCTTTAAAAGCTCCTGCATCAAAATAATTAGCGTATTGGTATGGAGGAATATTATTGTTTCGCAACGCACTTTCAATATTTTGGCGTGTTAATAGATAGGCATGCGTTCCTCTATCACCTGAGTATTGTTGTTGTGTCCAAGAAATGGGCAGTGGCTCTGAATCATAAGAGTTGCGAACCATCTGATCTACATACCATTCGGTTTGCAGGTAACTCAAGTTGCACACACGTATATCTGTTCTGTATCCTTCTACTTCTTGCACATACCACAATGGGAAGGTATCGTTGTCGCCATTACAGAATATTATTCCGTTATGAGCAACGCTTGTCAAGTAGTTTTTACCAATATCTCTTGCCGAGTATCTTTCAGAGCGGTCATGATCATCCCAGTTTTGTCCGGCCATTTGTATAGGAATCAATATTCCTAATAGTGTAGCTGCTGCTCCTGCCAAAGCTGTGTTGTTTAAATATTTTCTAAGAAATCCTGCAATACCAGCTACTCCCATACCTATCCATATAGTATAGGCATAGAACGAACCTGCATAAGCGTAGTCTCTTTCGCGTGGCTCAAAAGGGGTTTGATTTAAGTATAGAACAATGGCAATGCCTGTCATAAAAAACAGCATAAACACCACTAAGAAGCTTTGAAAACCTTTCTCTTTAAGCCTCAGTTGATATACTATTCCAATAATACCAAGTATAAAAGGAAGCATATAATATACATTTCTTGCTTTATTATCTGCAACATCAGGGGCTATATCTTTTTGTGGGCCTAATCCTAATACATGCTCATCAATAAATGATATACCTGTTATCCAGTTACCTTTAGTAATACTGCCATCTCCTTGCACATCATTTTGGCGACCCGAAAAGTTCCACATAAAATAGCGCCAATACATATAGTTCAATTGATAGGAAAATAGAAAACGAATATTGTCCAACATAGTTGGAGTTTGTTTTTCATTTATTATTCCTCCCCACATTTTATAACCTTGTATGTGATTTCCAAAGCTAGGGTTACCACTATACGAGTGCATTCGCGGAAATAACATGGAGTTTGTATATTTATAATTATAAGAAGTAGTGGCTACATATCTGTCTTTTTCATCTGACGATTCTTTGATGATTTTACTATATCTTTTAGTCTCTGAGCCTGGTTCTACAGAGCCATCGGCTTTTCTTGCTATATCTGATGCAAAAGTTCTACCATATAATAAGGGTCTATCGCCATATTGCTCACGGTTGAGATATCTAGCTAAACTAAATACATCTTCGGGTGAGTTTTGATCCATTGGCGGATTGGCAACTGATCTAATTGGGATAAGAGCAAATGATGAATAGCCAATTAGTATAACCAAAAGGCATGTCATTGCTAGATTAATTAATTTAGCACTCGCTCTTTTAGACATGAATGTAAAAGCCGCTGTGCAACAAATAAGTACTATCCAAAGAAATATACTATCGCCAATAAAAACAACACCAGACAAAGCTATGGCCAGCAAAAAAGTAAGCCTTATTCTGGATAAGTTTGGTTTACGGGACATTGTTTCAATTATGCTCCAGATAATTACACCAACCAGAGCTATGAGGTAAATAAAGAGGCCCGAGTTGTATGGCATTCCCAATTTATTTACTGTCATCAACTCAAACCATCCACCTACTTTAGTAAATCCAGGTATGATACCGTACATCAACACAGCAATTAATCCAAAAGAGAACAGAAGAGAGAGGGAGGTGCCTTTCCAGTTTACCTTATCGTGTTTTTTGTAATAATAGATAAGCACAATTGCAGGAATACAAAGAAGGTTCAACAAGTGTACACCTATCGAAAGCCCCATCATATAAGCAATAAGTACTATCCACTTATCAGAATGTGGTTTGTGGGCATTGTCTTCCCATTTAAGTATAAGCCAAAATACCAATGCAGTAAACATAGATGAGTAGGCATATACCTCTGCTTCTACCGCCGAAAACCAAAATGTGTCGGAGAAAGTGTAAACAAGAGCACCAACCAATCCGCTACCTATTACTACAACTATCTGACCAAGTGTCAAGAATTGTTGGTCTGTTTTTAAAACAAGTTTTCGTGTAAGGTGTGTTATAGTCCAAAACAGGAATAATATAGTTAGTGCACTTAATATTGCCGACATAGCATTCACCAAAACGGCTACATTGGCTGGGTTAGAAGTAAGTTGCGTGAAAACATTGGCTGTGAGCATAAAAAAAGGAGCACCTGGAGGGTGACCCACTTCCAATTTGTATGCTGATGTAATAAATTCACCACAGTCCCAAAAGCTAGTTGTTGGTTCTATTGTCATCAAGTAAACAACTGCAGCAATTACAAAGACTGTCCAACCTGCAATGTTGTTAATCAACTTATATTTTTTCATGAAAAGTGTTTTTTAAACCTATATTACTACTAAGTAGTATTTTTTTGTATTTCGACTATTTG
>CAZBVD010000070.1:0-8259 GCA_964495235.1 uncultured Dysgonomonadaceae bacterium
CCTAATCTTTTGGGGCAAGGTTATGCTCTACCAACTGAGCTACTTTCGCAATAGACTTCAACTTACAGATTTTGCTATTTATGATGAGCTATTTCCAAAATTGAAGTGCAAAGATATAATTAACTTTTGACTTAGCAAAATAATAAATCAAAAATTTAGGTATTCTACTATTTCTGATAAATACTTTTGGTCTGTTTCATCAAATTTACTCAACTCATCGCTATCAACATCTAAAACAGCTACTACTTCATTATTCCTTATTATTGGAATTACAATTTCTGATTGTGACAATGAGCTACAAGCAATATGACCAGGAAACTTATTTACATCGTCAACAATTATTGCTTTCTTATCTTTCCATGAAGTTCCACACACTCCTTTTCCATAAGCAATTCGCGTACAAGCAATAGGACCTTGAAAAGGGCCCAATACCAACTCGTTGTTTTTAACAATATAGAAACCAACCCAAAAGAAGTTGAAAGCCTCTTTTAAGGCAGCTGCCACATTTGCTAAGTTTGACACCAAATCAGTTTCTCCCTCAATTAAGGAGCGAATTTGAGGTGACAAAGAAATATACACATCCTCCTTGCTACTATCGTTATTATTCGGAAATATTAATTGCTCAGTCATAATTTGTATTTACACTATATTTTAATAACCATTGGAAATGCAAATATACTAAAACTTCTTCTTTACAACTCCTCAACACCAATATAATGCGTCAACATAAATACAGAAAGCATTAAAATAAAAAAAGCCATTTTACGATTATACGCAAAATGACTTTCTTTTAAATATTATGATGTAAATATTATTTACCTTGTTGTGCGTCTTGAATCATCTTAGCATTAGGAAGAATAAATACTTCAACCCTTCTATTCTGACTTCTACCAGCAACTGAGCTGTTATCAGCAACAGGTTGAGATGAACCAAACCCTTTAGATTCTAATCTAGAACCTGAAATTCCTTTAGAAAGCAAATAGTTATAAACCGATTCAGCTCTTTTTTGAGATAAAGGGTTGTTAATAGCATCGCTACCAGTACTATCTGTATGACCATAGATTTTCACATCTGTGTCGGGGTTGTTTTGCAATGAACTAGCAAACTTGTCTAATGATGTGCGTGAAGATGCATTTAATGTGCTTGAATTTGAGGCAAATAAAATACCTGACTCAAATGTTACTTTAATAGCTTCTCCTTCATTCACAGATTCAACCTGTGCACCTTCAATAGCCTCTAATTCAGCTTTTTGCTTATCCATTTTGTTTCCAATAATGGCACCTGTTGTTCCTCCAAGTACTGCACCAATACCTGCGCCCCAAGCTGCACCTTTGCCTCCTCCTATTATAGCACCAACACCAGCACCAACACCAGCACCAGCACCAGCGCCTATTCCACCACCTTTAACTGTATTGCTTGCTCCACAGCTCGATAGAATTAATAAACCACTTAATAGTATAGCGGCAAAAAATGATAAATGTTTCATAGATAATTATAAATTTTTTGTTAGTAAATATTGTTATTTAATTTATTGTTTGTTTTTTTATTCTTCGTCGTCGTCATTGTCAAGGCTCTCGCTATATGACAATTCTCCAGCCACAACACACTCTACCATCTCAATGGTTAACCCCTTAATATCAGAAGCTTTTGCATTTTTGAAAACGTAATCAACAAGGTCATCCTCATCAATTTCAATTTCATCATCAGCATCATCATTCAGATAACCTTTATCCTCATAATATTCATAAATAAGATCGACAAGGTAAATTATGTCGTCATTACTTAGCTGGTCTTTAAAATTGCTTGGCAAACAACTCTGAATAAACTCTACAGAGTTATCCTCATCGTAAGCTATACCCATATCTTTCTCACTCATAATGAATTCTATTAATTTTTATGTTATGTATAGTGTTAAAACAAAAAACGGAATAATTAGTTCATTTATTTAAGTAAATATTACTCTTTAAAAAGAGCAATCATAGCTTCTATTGCTGTTTTGGCAAATAAAATATTGCTATATCAGTTAGAAACCAGAACTATGTAAACTAATTCTGGTTTCTAACATTATATTATAAAAGTGTGTATTATCTTCTTTTTTTAGTGTTATCTTTTGCACGTTGTTTAGCTTGTTGCTCTTGCATTTTTTGAGCTTGTTCTAAACGAGCCATAAAGCCTGATTTTTTCTTTTTCTTGCGTTTATTTGCTTCTAATTGAAGCAACAATTTCTCTTCATTTACAACCTTACGGAAAGAAAGAGTAAGAAGGATAGTTATCAATGTTGAGATAAAATAATAATAGCTCAAACCTGATGGGTATGAATTAAAGAAAAACAACATCATGAAAGACATCATATAAGGCATAAACTTCATGCTAGCCATTTGTTGAGATCCACCACCGCTTGACTCCATATTAAATTTAGCATAGACAACATTGGTCACAGTCATTAGCAAAGTAAACAAACTTAAGTGATTGCCTAAATATTTAGAAATTAACGGAATGTTACCACCCCAAGTAATTATAGCATCATAAGTAGATAAATCGTCGGCCCAAAGAAAGCTTTGCTGACGTAACTCAATAGCAGATGGGAAAAACCAAAACAGGGCTATTAAAATAGGAGACTGCAACAACATAGGTAAACATCCACTCATTGGGCTTGCTCCAGCTTTACTATAAAGCTCCATAGTTGCTTTTTGTCGTTCAATAGCTTTGTCTTGACCAGGATATTTAGCCTCAATCTCTTGTACTTGAGGTTTCAGCACGCGCATTTTAGCGGTCGACTTATATGACTTAAATGTTAGCGGCGATATAATCAACTTCACTAACAGAGTCAATAAAAATATAATCAACCCCATGCCCCAACCCATAGATAAGAAAAAGTTGAAAATAGGAATTACAAAATATTTGTTTATCCAGCTCAACCAACTCCAACCCAAGTTTACCATTTGCTCTAAGTGGAGACGCTCATTTTCAGGCACATCTTTATTCAGAGCCTTCATAGATGTATAATGAACAGGACCTAAGTAGTAGCGAAAACCTGCAAACAGTTGTCCTGACTCATTAACAGAAACTGGAGCCCAAACCTCTGCAGTATAATCTTTAAGATACCCCTCTTCCTCTATGCTCTTTGTAGATAGAATAGTGTTGGTAAAAGGTTTATCTCCAACAAATGTAGAAGTAAAAAACTGATCTTTGTAAGCAAACCAATGTATTGGATCGCTATACTCTTCTCTTTTATCTTTATTCTCCGACATTTTCTTCACATCCATTCCTGCATATTTGTAGTGAATGGTTGCATATCTACTCTCAAACTTGCGACCTTTCTCTTGTTGGCGCAACTTTTGATCCCACTTAATACGGAAGTTTTGAAGACTCTCGGCATGCAACTCGCTTGCCATTCCATTAACCTTAATGTCGAAATTGATTAGATAACCAGACTTAGGAAGAGTATATACAAAATCAATGTATTGACTATTAGTATAACCTAATCGCATAGTTAAGGTTTTGCCATTTTCAGACAGGATAGGAGTAAAAGTTTCAGATTCAGTATTCAATCTAATGCTTCTCTTATTAAAAAGCTCTAAGTTGAACCTTGCTTCATCTCCTTTAAAAAGAAAAAGGGTGTCTTTATCGTATCTTTTATACTCTTTCAGCTCAGCTGAATGCATCCATCCACCTTTAGTAGAAACTTTCAAGCGAAGGTCTTTATTTTCAATAGTCACAAACTCTTCTAAAGCACTATTGTCAACAAACACAAAAGATGATGATGTAGTATCAACATACACTTCATCCTTATCTTCTATCTTAGCAACAGATGCAGTGTCTTCTGAAGCAGATGACTCACCACCAAAAAAATCAGCAAGCACATTAGACTCTCCAACCTCAGAGCTCTTTGTTTTGGTCAATTGCTCAACTTGCAGATCAGCTCTCGCTGATTCTACCTGCTGTATTGAGTCTTGTATTCTTTTCCGCTCACGTAATTGCTCTTCATTAGGTTTTTGTGTAACCATAAAAGCAATCATAACTACTGCGATGAGAAGAAAACCAGTAATAGTATTTTTATCCATTTGTATTTTAATAATGCAACTATATTTTAGTTATAGTGCTATTCTTAATTTAGTTCTTTTTTATTGTTCTTAGTTATTGCAGACATAAAACTCATAAATAGAGGATTAGGTGAGATAACTGTACTATTATACTCGGGGTGAAAAGTTGTTCCAACAAACCACTTCAACGCGGGAACCTCTATCACCTCTACCAAGTCGGAGTAAGGATTAAATCCAGCAAATAACATGCCTTTTTCCTCAAACTGTTCTTTGTATTTATTATTAAATTCGTAACGATGGCGATGTCTCTCTTGAATTAACTCTTTACCATATGCATTATATGCTATTGAGCCTTTTACCAAGCGACAATCGTAACTGCCAAGTCTCATAGAAGCCCCCATGCTTGTAATGTTTTTCTGACTTTCCATAAAGTCAACTACATTATAAGGTGTTTTAGAATCCATTTCTGTAGAGTTTGCGTCTTTTAAACCTAAAACATTGCGTGCATACTCTATAATCATACATTGCATTCCTAAACCTATACCAAAAGTAGGTATATCATTTTCACGGGCATAGGTAACAGTTATAAACTTACCCTCTACTCCTCGTTCCCCAAATCCAGGAGCAATCACTATTCCATCTGCACCATCAAGCAACTCTTTTACATTCTCGGGTGTAATATTTTCAGATTGAATAGCCTCAAAAACTAAATCTCTATCGTGGTAAATTGCAGCTTGCGACAAAGACTCATTTATAGACTTATAAGCATCTGGCAACTCAGCATATTTACCCACCAATTTTATAACAACCTTTTCTGTAGCATTGCGTCTTTTCTCAAGAAAATCTGTCCAAGCACTCAGTGGTGGTTTATCTCCAATAGGCATGCCCATTTTTCTGAGCACCACCTCATCCATAGATTGTTTGCTCATCATAAGAGGCACCTCATATATTGTTGGCACATCAATTGACTGCATTACTGCATCTTGTTCAACATTACAGAAAAGTGCCACTTTATGTAATATTTCTTCGTTCAAGTCCCTTTCGGTTCTCAACACAAGCATGTCGGGTTGTATTCCTTGAGATTGAAGTTCTTTAACTGAATGTTGTGTGGGTTTTGTTTTTAATTCACCAGCAGCAGCAATATATGGTACATATGTAAGGTGAATAACCAAGCTTTTATTTCCAAGCTCCCAGCGTAACTGTCGCACACTTTCTAAAAAAGGTAATGACTCAATGTCTCCAACAGTTCCACCTATTTCTGTTATTACAAAATCGAACTTGTCTTCAAGGCCAAGTTGCTTTACATTTCGTTTTATCTCATCTGTTATATGAGGTACAACTTGCACAGTCTTACCTAAATAGTCCCCTTTACGTTCTTTGTTTATTACATTTTGGTATATCCTACCAGTTGTAATATTATTTTCTTTAGTTGTTTGAATATTTAAGAAACGCTCATAATGACCTAAGTCAAGATCAGCCTCGTGTCCATCTACAGTAACAAAGCATTCGCCATGTTCGTATGGGTTGAGTGTTCCTGGATCAACATTAATATATGGATCAAATTTTTGAATAGTTACCTTATAACCTCTTGATTGCAAAAGTTTGCCAAGTGAAGCTGCAATTATCCCCTTTCCTAAAGAAGAAACAACACCACCAGTAACGAATATGTATTTTGTATCAGCCACAATAAAGAATTTTAGAGCATTTTTTTAAAAATGCAAATGTACAAAAAAATATCAACCCTCTCATCTTTTTAGATAGATTAGAAAACTCAATAAGTATATAAACGTTAAATACAAAGCAAGACTACCTGCTTAAATTTAATTATCAACGCAAGATTAACTTAGCCAAATTTAGAAACATTCAAGCTATCAAGCTCTTCTTCTACTTGATCTTCATCTAATTCTATCAAGTTCATGTTTTCGCATTTCATTATTTTACCCGGAAAGTTTTGAACAATAGAGTAATTGTGTGTTGACATTAAAACAGCGGTTTCCTTTTTAGAAATTGTGTGCAACAACTCAACAATCTGATTACCAGTTTCTGGGTCAAGGTTTCCTGTTGGTTCATCAGCCAATATCAATGAAGGGGAGTTTAGCAAGGCCCTTGCTATTACAATACGCTGCTGCTCGCCACCCGATAGTTCGTGAGGCATTTTATATGCTTTGTTTTGCATATTCACCTGCAGTAACACTTCGTTTATTCTGTCTCTTATTACCTTTTTGTTTTCCCAGCCAGTAGCCCTTAAAACAAACTCTAGGTTTTTCTCTACAGACCTATCTATGAGCAACTGAAAATCCTGAAAAACAATACCTATTTTACGGCGCAAGAAAGGAATGTTTTTTCGTTTCAAAGTAGAAAGGTTATAATCAAACACCCATGCTTCGCCCTCTTCAATAGGAAGCTCTGCATATATACTTTTTAAAAGCGTGCTCTTACCCGAACCTACTCTGCCTATAACATATCGGAAATCGTTTCTCTTTATTTCAAAGCTCACATCTTTAAGAATAGTGTTTTCTTCTATATTTAGAGATACGTTATTATATTGTATAAGAGGTTTTTCTTTCATATTCTATTTAAAAAATTTTATCGTAAACGGATACTCCCAATACTCGCCATTGGAAGCTTTTACTGATGCTATAACTACAGCTACAACAAAAACAACAAATAAAACAAGAAGCAAAGCAAATCCTACCAAAATTAAAATCAATACTCCTGCTACTGTTGCGTATATAGCATAACTTATGTTGAAATTTAAAATATTTCTACCATGTTTGTCCACTTCAGCATTATTATCTTTATTGGTTGTCCACATAAGTATTGGTATAATTATGCCAATATACGGAATTAACCAACTTGCAAACTGAGACAAATGCATGAGTAAGAGATAGGTGTTTTGTGTCATTCCAAAAAGAGGATTCATATTTGTTGTTGAATATCTGCGCTCCTTTTCAGATAAAACTTTCGCTTTTTCTCGCTGAAACTCTTCTTCGGTAATACTTCCTTTTTCTCTTAATTCATCTAATATTTTAAGATCTTCGTATTTCATGACGTTATAAATTAATAGTTGTTTAGGTTTTTCAATTAGAGGTATTGTCAAGCAAGCTATTTATTACCTGCACCATCTCCTTAAACTCATCCATATCAAAAAGGCGGGTCAACATCACAATCCTACCATCCCTGTCTATAATTACATTACGTGTAATGCCAGCTGCCTTTTCTGCATATAAGGTAAAAACTCCCGCATCAAGGTCTAAACCAATTGGATAGGTAACTCCAGTTTTTTCTACCAGCTCATTCACTTTCTCTACAGGTTCTTCTCTATCTATACCATATAAAGCAAAGTCTGGATTATCTTTATGAATAGCCCAAATATCTTTCTCAATATGCGGCATCTCTTTTCTACACACACCACACCAACTTGCAGTAAACTGCAACATAACTACCTTGCCCCTCAAAGATGATAAACTAACACGCTCTCCGTTTACCAAAATCATCTCAAAATCAGGAGCCATGTCGCCAACTTTTACAATATAGCCTCTTTCATTAACTATGTCTTTTTGCGCTTCATTTAAAGCAGCTGTATCTACACTCAAGCCTACGCTATTTTCAGACTCTTTACTGGTGGAACCTAGCACTACAAAAAGTGATAAACACACAATATACAAACGTTTAATTGAAAGCATAGTTCTATATTATTTTTAAGTTCTTCTATAATACACCTCTATTTATTGCTTTGGTTTTATATACACATAGAATAGAGCAAGAATAGTAGCGCTCATAGACCCCATAGTATCAGCAACAAAGTCATACAAATCGCCACTTCTAGAAAAAAAGTTCTCTTGCGCCACTTCAATCAGCCCTCCATATATTATAGGAATTACTAATCCAAATAAAAGCCATTTAAACCCGTTTGGCCTACCTTTATGCTTCAAGTAGTAATCAATATACACTGCAGCTGAAAGTGCAAAAAACATACCAAAGTGAACCACCTTATCATATTGGAACACCCTTTTAGGGACAGGAATAGAATCCACATTTACAATACATGTTAAATAAAAAATAACTAAAGCTATTATCCCAGGAAATATTATATATCTTATAGATGACCGCATATTGTTTTACTGTAAATATGATTTCTAAAAGGGCATAAAGGTAATGATTTTAGAAACATATAACTAAATCAGGGGCTTATTTTCCCAAAAAAGTAGTTCCT
>CAZBVD010000071.1:0-8201 GCA_964495235.1 uncultured Dysgonomonadaceae bacterium
TGGGAGGTGGTAAAGGCGGATCAGATTTTTCACCAAGAGGTCGTTCAGATGGTGAGATAATGCGTTTCTGTCAAGCTTTTGTAACTGAGCTTTGGAGAGATTTAGGTCCAGATACTGATATACCAGCAGGTGATATTGGTGTGGGTGCTCGCGAAGTTGGATATATGTATGGAATGTACAAGAAGTTGGCACGTGAACATACTGGTGCTTTTACAGGTAAAGGGCGGACATTTGGTGGTTCAAGACTACGTCCAGAAGCTACAGGTTTTGGAGCTCTCTATTTTGTGGAGAAAATGTGTGAAGCACACAACCTTGAATTGAAAGGCAAAACAGTTGCAGTTTCAGGTTTTGGTAATGTTGCTTGGGGTGCTGTTACAAAAGCAACTGAATTAGGAGCTAAGGTTGTTGCTATATCTGGTCCAGATGGGTATATATATGACGAGGATGGTGTAAATACAACTGAGAAGATAGCTTATATGGTAGAATTGCGCAACTCAGGTAACGATGTTGTTGCACCATATGCTGAGAAGTATCCTAATGCTAAGTTCTTCGCAGGTAAAAAACCTTGGGAGTGTAAAGTGGATATAGCATTACCTTGTGCTATTCAAAACGAGCTAAACCTTGAAGATGCAAAAAAACTGAAAGAAAATGGTGTAACACTAGTAGCCGAGGTTTCTAATATGGGTTGTACAGCTGAAGCTGTTGATTTCTTCTTAGAAAACAAAATGTTGTTTGCTCCAGGTAAAGCAGTTAATGCAGGTGGTGTAGCATGTTCAGGATTAGAGATGACACAAAATGCTATGCATTTATCATGGACCAACGAAGAGGTTGACAAATGGTTGCATCAAATAATGAGCGATATTCACACACAGTGTGTAGAAAACGGAAAAGACGGAGATTATAACAACTATGTAAAAGGTGCTAACATTGCTGGTTTTATGAAAGTAGCTGAAGCTATGTTGGCACAGGGTGTTGTATAGCTAATATATATAAAGAGGTAATATCTAATTACTGAAAAATCACACAATTGAGAAGTCGCATAGGAGATTAAATTCTGCTGTGCGACTTTTTTATTGTCCGAACCGCTGATTTACTTGATTAAATGATTGTCCCTGCTTATGTTATATTGATTCCGTTAGAGTAATCTTCGCTTCACAACTGATATCCCACACTCAGCTCACACCATTTACACATTAATGCAAACTGAAAAAGTAAGCCCTAACAAAAAAGCGGACATAGCTGTTTTTCTCAAATAAGGATCAAGGTCTCGGCCCTCTTTCTTAAATATCTGTGTGAGTAATATAATCTGAAAAGCATACACTATAACATACCCAAGCCGATACCAAGGAGTCCTGGCATATATAAAACTATATGTAATAAAGCAAGCAAACATTGTTAGCATGAGTGCGGTGTGGTATATTTTGGCATGCTTCAATCCTAGCCTCACGGCTATGGTCTGTTTGTCCGATTTGGCATCATTATCTATGTCGCGCATATTGTTTACATTCAGAATCATGGTGCTCAAAAGCCCCATGCCAATACTAGGGAAGATTGATCTTAAATCAATTGTTTGTGCATGCAAATAATAAGTGCCAATTACCGCAATAGGACCAAAGAAGAGAAATGCAAATAAATCTCCCAATCCTTTATATCCATATGGGCGATTCCCCAATGTGTAGAAAAGAGCCGCAAGGAGAGAGAAGAATCCTACAATTAGGAATACCACAATTGCCACCAATCCAATTGTGTGGAATAGGCGTAGTAGTAGTATCAACCCCGACATCATGGTTATTAACGCTGTTATGCCTATACCCATTTTCATTTTAAAGGGCGTTATTTTACCACTTTGCACACCTCTTATTGGGCCAAGACGTTCTCCAGTTCGGTCGGTGCCTTTTACAAAGTCACCCAGATCATTAGCCAAGTTCGACAATAGTTGCAGCAACAGAGCAGTAATTAGGGCGAGTAGGGCAGTAGTTAAGTCAAACTTATCTACATGTAGCGCTAAACCGCTACCCAAAATAACCCCAGCTGCAGCGAGAAAGAGTGTGCGAGGGCGGAAAGCTGATATCCAAGCCTTAATTAGTGTTCTATTGCTATTTGTAGCGTTCACTTTGCTTATATGATAAATTTAGTGTTTGGTTTCATTAAATAGTTGTGGTACTACTTAATTATGAATACAGGGTACTAAAAATGACAAATACGTGGCTCTCTAATTAAGAGTAGCGCAGTATTTGTCATTACTTATTGCTAGTTTCTAATACGCTCTTGCAAACACAACCCTTTGTGCCGAAGGCTTACCAGTTACCATACATTTACCAGGAGTTTTGTCACCTTCCAACGGAATACAGCGGATAGTAGCTTTTGTTTCGTTCTTAATCAACTCTTCTGTTTCGGCTGTTCCATCCCAGTGACACATCAAGAAACCACCCTTTTCAATCTCCACCTTAAAATCTTCATAGCTATCTACATTGCGGGTAACCGATGCACGGTAATCAAACGCTTTTTGGTAGATGTTTTTTTGCATCTCTTCCAATAAGGTTTTGATATGCTCTTCAATGCCTTCTTGTGGAAGAGTCTCTTTTGTTAATGTATCGCGACGTGCAATTTCGATAGTGCCGCTTTCTAAATCGCGTGCGCCTATTGCTAAGCGTACAGGTACGCCTTTTAATTCATATTCAGAGAATTTCCAACCTGGTTTCCTGTTATCCGAGTTGTCATATTTCACGCTTACACCTAATGTTTTCAGCCTTTTTGTAATCTCAGCTACCTTTTTGTTTATCTGATTCAACTGTTCATCATTTCTATAGATAGGAACAATCACCACTTGATAAGGTGCCAATAGAGGAGGAAGTACCAAGCCATTATCATCTGAGTGAGCCATAATCAATGCACCAATCAATCGGGTGGAAACACCCCACGAACTAGCCCATACATATTTGCGCTCGCCATCTTTGTCTGAGAACATTACATCGAATGCTTTGGCGAAATTCTGCCCTAAGAAGTGCGATGTGCCTGATTGCAATGCTTTTCCATCTTGCATCAGTGCCTCAATTGTGTATGTATCTAATGCACCAGCAAAACGCTCCGATGCCGATTTTACACCTTTCACCACAGGCATAGCCATGTATGTTTCGGCAAACTCAGCATACACGTCCAACATTTGGCGTGTTTCTTCCAAAGCCTCCTCTTCAGTAGCGTGAGCCGTGTGTCCTTCTTGCCAAAGGAACTCTGTAGTGCGTAGAAACAAGCGTGTGCGCATTTCCCATCTCACCACATTGGCCCATTGATTGATGAGGATGGGCAGGTCGCGATAAGATTGTATCCAATTGCGATAAGTACTCCAAATAATAGTCTCAGAAGTGGGACGTACAATCAGCTCCTCCTCCAACTTAGCCTCAGGGTCAACAATAATGCCTTTCCCATCAGGGTCGTTTTTCAAACGATAGTGAGTTACTACAGCACACTCTTTGGCAAAACCTTCCACATGGTCGGCTTCTTTGCTTAAGAACGATTTAGGAATGAACAAAGGAAAATAGGCATTCTCATGACCAGTTTCTTTAAACATATCGTCTAATTGACGTTGCATTTTCTCCCAAATAGCATATCCATAAGGTTTGATAACCATGCAGCCACGCACAGCAGAGTTTTCTGCCAAGTCAGCTTTAATTACCAAGTCTAAGTACCATTGAGAATAATCTTTACTGCGTGGAGTTAAATCCTTCAATACTTTTGCCATAATATATGATGTAGTGTGTTGTAAGTTATATCTTTTAGTTTCAGAGCGCAAAGATAAGAAAATGATTTTAGAGTTAAGAGTTAAGAAGTAAGAATTGGGTTTTAAAAGTCAAATGTTTACAGATCAAAAGCGAAATGAATTGATTATTAGTAGGTGCCTACAGCTATTATTTCTTTGGAATTTTATGCCTATGTAACTGCTAATATTGATTGCTCTTCACGCAAAGTATGGATGTTGGTTTAGTGGCTTTATTAGAGTTGTGGTTTATGCCCTTTAAAATGAAAAGTGGATTTATCGCGTCACTATATTAATCACGATACCCACCAATCGTAATTAAACTCTATGTTTCATACAGTCCATCTTTTTCATCAGCTTCCATTATCTTCCTTATTAAGCGCGCCTGTTCTTCTTTTCTTGTTTTTTTGAATGCATCTTTCCCCACCTCTTTCAACCTCATATAATATCTATTGTAAAAGGGGAAGAAAAGCGTTAGGTATATCAACCCCAATCCTATTGCATTAGTAAGGAAAGTAGATTTTAAATTAAAGATTGACACAGCTCCATAATACAAACTACTTGCAATAACATAAAAAAGAGGTAGAATTAATAAAGTATATTGGTTGCTAGATATTTGAAATACTTTATCCTCACTTTTGCTCAGGTCAACAGTTAGGGGCATGCTACCACCAAACCATCTATTTCTGAGAACTACTTTGTTTTTGCCTGCTAATACGTCAAAATGTGCTGTTTGATTAATACCTATACGCCCTGCCTTTACATCGTTAATATAGATGTTTATATATTTTGATTGATTGGCCCACTCGTTTGGGCGTACAATTGTTATTTTTGGCATATGGGTCTATGTTTATTTATTGCTTTGTTCTTCTATATGTTTTTGAATATCAGCTAAGTTAATGTATGACTCCGAGGTGCACTCTGTAAGAATAGGTTCAGACAATAAGCCGTTACATGCAACGGCTCTACAAACAGGCACCACTCAGCTCTTAGCTCTTAATTCTTAACTCTTCATCGGTGTTCTAATTGTTTAGTATATACTGGACGTATGCGATACACACGTATGAACAGTCATCACACAATATTCAAGACGCATGCAATGCTTCTCTACAGAGTGTTATCACACAGCGCAACTTACTATTTTCAATTTACTTCTTCCAACTTATAATAAAACAGTTTAGAGTTTACAAGTTTAAAGATATATATAATTACAGTATAAACTAGAATTAGAAGTACAAAGCTTGTGCTTAATTCAAAGGATACTCCCGATGCTAGATAAATGGCAAATAATATAATAAAAAGAATTGGCCACGTAACCTTACTATATTTATGGCTCACCACTCTTACAGTTTTTTCTTCACCCTTGCTTACATCCACCATAATGGGTTTATTTAGGAGTGACCAGGCCCTTGTTACCGCCACCTTATGTTCTCCAGGAGACACTTCAAAGTCAATGTTCTTTCCAGCATCTATCTTCCCAATTTTTTCGTCATCAATATAGATATTGGTTAATGATTGATTGCACCAATCAAAAGGGCGCTCTATTGTTATTTTCGACATATCTGTTTGTTCTACAGTGGTGCAAATATCAACTTTTAATTTTTAGTTCTTGTCCCACAATTCTTTTCAAGACGCAAAGCATTCCGTCTCTACGTGCGCTCTGCAAATTCTTAACTTATAATTTTTACCGAGACGCGATTAATCGGGGTCTATACAGTGACGTAAAATATTCACTGTTCACTATTCACTCCGCTGCAAGCGCCCCATTAATAATTAAAAATTAACCATTGCTTTAAAGCCTTCCCGTAGCCTTCAAATACTTAGTCTTAGCCAGGTTGAGCGATGCTTTGGCAGAGATGAGCGTGCTCATAGCATTTTGCCACATTGTTTGCGCCTCCATATAGTCTGACAATGTTTCCATGCCAGCATTGTATCTCTGCTTGCCAACTTCCATATTCTCTTGTGCCTGCTCTACCGATTTGGTTGAGAGCGTAACTTCAAGTTCCGCTTCGTTTAGATTGTTTATTGCCTGAGTGGCTTCAAGGGTCATCTCTTGCTGAGAATGGTTGAGCTGCATTTGTGCTATTAAACTTCCCACTTTTGCCTCTTTAACTTTGTTTCTACCTTCGCCCCAATTGAAAATAGGAACGTTTACAGACAACATAGCTGCAAAGTTAGCACCATCAAAAAGTTTTTCACCATTCAATTCAAGACCGTTTGTATAGCCATACATTCCCATCACACCAATATTGGGTAAAAAATCGCTTCTCACCAATTTCACTTGCTGCTCTTTCATCTCTATCTGTTTAGAAAGTAGGCTGTACTCTGGGCGCAGCGTAATATCGAACGGCTCTGATGTGGCAAAAGATGCTGGTATAACATTAAGAGCTGCATCCTCCTCAAACGAGTCGGCCACTTTAGTAGAGTTGTGGAGGGGTAGCCCAATTGTGTGATTGAGGTTCATAATAGCTAGTCTATAAGCATTATGTGCACGGGTTAAATTAAGCTCTGCTTCATTCATCTTCACTTGCACCGATAGCAAGTCTTTTCTGTGCGTCATTCCTTCATCCACCGCAGCTGTCACTGTTCTGTGCAGCTCTTGTAGCGTTTCTTTAAACTGAGAGGCAGTTTCTATCATAGCTTCTGCTTTCACACAATTCCAATAAGCTTCGTCGCATAGCAGAATAACTTGGTCTTCCGATAGCTTCTCATTCACCTTAGCCATCTCAAGCCCCATTTTCGCCATTTTGTATGCTGCAGTTATCTTACCTCCAGTAAAAACAGGTTGCTCTATGCGCAAAGAGGCATTGTATGCACTCTTAACCTTCAGCTCCAATGGAATGTCGGGCATAAAAGCAAACCCACCGTCAGGAATTGCGCCTCCCTGTCCGTCGGGTATAAAGGTTGGCAAGTTGCCACCTTCTATGGTTCTCCCAAATTTAGAGTCGCTATAGAGATACGTCCCCGCTGCCGATAGTTTGGGGAGATAGTTTGTTTTGTAGGCCGTTACTCGGTAGCCAGCGGCAGTTATCTGCTCTTTGGCAATATTGCTCTCTATGTTGTTTCCCAAAGCCCTCTCTCTGCATTCTTGCAGCGAGAGGGTTGTAGGATGTGTATCTTGTTGAGCAAAGGCTGTTGTTGCGCCTATCACAAAAAATGATAGTGCAACAATTGAGCTTTTGTATTTTATCTTTAATCTATTCATATTATTCATCACAGCTTTTGTCAGATTTTTCTAATTTAATTCCAAAGAATATAGCATAAAGGATAGGAATAAATAGCAGGATAATGAGTGTGCCTATAAGCAATCCACCCATTATGGTTACTGCAAGCGAACCAAACAGCGCATCGGTCAAGAGCGGAATCATACCCAAAATGGTGGTCAAAGAGGCCATCATCACAGGGCGGAATCTACTTGACGAGCTGTCTAGCAACGCCTCCATAGGGTCTTTGCCAGTAGAAAGTTGGTCACCAATTTCCTCCATCAATACCACACCGTTCTTTATCATCATACCTATCAATCCTAGTATTCCCACAATGGCCACAAAGCCAAACTCCTTTCCAGAGATAAGCATACCAAACACAACTCCAATGAGTATGAGCGGTATACAAAGCAATATTATAATGGGTTTTCTATAGTCTTGAAACAGCAATATAAGAATGGCTATCATAAGAATAATAGCAAGCGGAAAGTTCTTGAAAAGATACTTTGTTGACTCGGTGCTTGCTTTGTGCTCGCCCCACCACTCTACAGCGTAGCCTGGTGGCAACTCTATATTCTCAATGTCTGCTAGAATACTCTCGCGTGCACCTTGTGCACTAACCCCTGGAGCCGGCTCACACTGTGCCCTCATGGCTCTTTGCCCATTGCTTCTTATTACAAGCGGCTCGTGCCACTCAATTTCTATTCCGTTTGTAGCCTGGCTTAGCGGCACAGTTCTTAGTAGCTCTTTTATTATCTCTTCCTCTTTGATAGAGCCATTCATTAGCCCCACTATGGTCTCTTTGTTCAAAAGATTCTCAAAGGGAGGCACCATACCAAATACTTGCGCATTGTTCAAATCTCTCAATGGCGATCCAGGCTCTTGCACTGTTTTCATGTATATATTAAAACGGTCGCGCCCATCGTAAAATACACCTGTGGGAATTCCCTCAGTGGCTGCCAACAGCGATATAGCAATATCTTTTCTCGAAAGCCCCAGTGAGCGTGCTGCTGGTTGGTTGTAATTAATTACCACAACGGGTATTTTTGGTTCCCAGTCGTTAGTCTCCAACACCGTGTTACTGTTTTTATTCATTATCTCTTGTGCTTGCCCTGTAAGATTACGGAGTACTGCAGGGTCGGGTCCCGTAAACTCCACTGCTACAGGAAACTTCTCATACATCAAGTTATATCGCTTCACCCTTGCATAGGCTTGCGGATAGTTTTCTATGAGATGGTTCTGAA
>CAZBVD010000072.1:0-8167 GCA_964495235.1 uncultured Dysgonomonadaceae bacterium
CTTATTCGATTCTACGACCATTACAAGATGAAATTTGGCGCAGAGGAGACGAAGTCTACTGGTTTATAGAAGAAGCATGTCCTGTACAATTAGAAGGAAAAGAACGTCAACTAAAAAGCATTCAAGAAGTTATAGAGTATAATCCTATCGCTATTTTTGCACCAGGCAACTACATCTACGATTTTTTTCCAGGAGTTAAAGTGTCTATCTTTCATGGATACCCTATTAATAAGCGAAAAGATAAAATTGATGACCATTTTAAAATCCGTGGACTGTTTGATATATACTGCACACAAGGAGATAGTAGCACACCTGTTTTTAAAAGGTTAGAAAAAAAACACAAACACTTTAAAGTCTACGAAACAGGATGGAGTAAGGTTGATTCTTTTTTCTCGCCAAAAGAGATCATTCAACCTCGAAGTAATGATAACCCCACCATATTTGTAGCCTCTACGTTTTCAAAGGGCATCTCCTCGCTACATGAATTTTATCCAATCATTGAGCGTTTAGCTCATAAACGTTCTTGGAATTGGATTATAACTCTACATCCTAAGCTTCAAGACAAAGATTTAATAGAAAAATATCAATCGCTAGCTTCAGCATTTTCTAACATTACATTTACTCCTACAATTAAAGGTGTACAATGCTTTTATGATAGCGACGCAATGCTATGCGATAGCTCAAGCATTATTATCGAATATATGTTGTTTGATAAACCTGTAGTTACTTATAAAAACACCTCCCCAGGAAAACATGTTATCAATGTTACAGATGTCAATGATATTGAGCAGGCTTTAGAAAAAGCATTAACTTACCCAAAAGATTTAATGGAAGAGATTCGTTCATATACCCTAAAGCATGAACGACATCGCGATGGAAAAAACTCAGCTCGCATCCTTGATGCAGTAGATGATTTTATTGAAAATCATAAAGGGCGTATCAAACGTAAACCAATGAATCTATTTCGTAAATTAAAATGGAAATTGAAGTTTTGGAACTGCCCATCAACTAAAAGATGTAAATAACAACATAAGACCTTTGCTAGAATCCATTGTCTAGAAATCACTTGTTCCTTATTGAGTTTTAAGTCACTGTTCTAGTTGTATCAAGAGTGTGCGAAATCTCACACTTATTCAACTCATTATTCCACCCTCCCTCTTTATCAAGGCACGAATCAATCTTCAGAAATCGAACAACCCATTGAACTCCTAAAATTAGAACTAAAGTAACTCCAACTATTATAAAACCTTTTTATATATTGGTGATATTCCTCTTATTCATTTACTATCAAGATTCTTATTTAAAACCTTATCTTATTTCTTAATCATTTTCTGTAAAAACATATTACTTGGCATTGTTATTTTCTTGTCATCTTTTGTTTTTATAGTAATAAAGAAAACACCAATATCATTTAATACACCTTCTATTTCGTAGTCCTTTTCCATTATTGTTAAAGGATCTCCAATTTTAATAGGATGGTTGAAAAAGATAATCAATGTAGAAGTTATGTTAGAAATGAGTGACCATTGTGCAAAAAAAGCAACCCCCAATATTGTTAATGTTGTAGAGAGAAATACAACTAAATCCGACTGTTTAATTCCCCAAATAAGCATTACAAAAACAAATGCCAATATTCCCAATAGAGCATTTGCTATTTTGTTGGTTATTCTTATCCTACCCAATTGATAGCTAAACCTTAGCCCTACTTTTTTAATAAATCTTTTGGTGAAAATCTTTGCAGCTAAATAAGCAACAATCAAAACCATTGTTTTGATTATTTGCAATGTATATATGCCCATATTTCTTAATCTTTTATCTCTATTTAAAACTAGTCTAATTTGCCAATGTAAAGATACAACATTCGCAACTCATTCTACAAAGTGCAGATAGATTTGTTGCGACAACCTTAATTGAAATTAAAACGGTTTGAGTATACACCCAAACCGTTATTAATGAACCATTTTAATATAGAGACCTATATGATAAATGAATATCGATTCACTAGAACGCCATTGGCACTTCCATCAAAAGTACACTAGCATTTTTTGTTGCTTTTACATCAATTGATTCTGCATCCCAAACACCCATACCATCTCTTTTAGATAGTGTTTCACCATTTACTTCTACCTCTCCTTCAAGAATAAAAGCATACACACCATTTCCTTCTTTTTTGATTTTGTATTCATCTGAATTGCCTTCAGTGAATTTGCCTATATGAAACCAAGCATCTTGATGCACCCAAACGCCTTGCTCATCTTTGTTAGGTGAAACAACTTGATAAAACTCGTTCTCTTTTGCAATATCTCTCAAAGAAATCTGATCATATCTAGGGGTTACATTTTTCTTATTTGGGAACACCCAAATTTGGAGAAACTTCACTTCCCTGTCTTTATTCTTATTATATTCAGAATGTGTAACACCTGTACCTGCACTCATTACTTGCACATCGCCTTCTTTAATTACGGTTACATTACCCATACTGTCTTTATGCTCTAAATCGCCTTCTAATGGAATTGATACAATTTCCATATTATCGTGAGGGTGAGTTCCAAAGCCCATTCCTGCGGCTACTGTGTCGTCGTTCAATACACGGAGGGCACCAAAACTCATTCTTTCTCTGTTGTAATAATTAGCAAAGCTAAATGTATGATACGAGTTTAACCAACCATGATTTGCGTGTCCTCTTGTTTCTGCTCTGTGAATTATTGTTTTCATTGTTACTCCCTTTATTTTGATTAAATTCTATTTATTGAACCATTTTATCGGTCAATATTCTTTGATTTAAAAGTACAATGCAAAGATAAGGCCGTTTGAAAGACTGTGGAATATAAATAAAAGGGATAAACTTATGAAAACACGATATTTAAGAAAACAACTCGTTTTTCTTAAAGTTTGAAGGTGATAATTGTGTGTGCTTTTTGAAAAAAGCACTAAAGTTACCAGGCTCATTAAAGCCTAATTCATAAGCAATTTCTTTATTTGACAAATCGGAAAAATAAAGCAATCTCTTTGCTTCGGTTATTATTCGGGATTGAATATAATCTTTTGCAGTTTTGCCAGTTTTTGCTTTAAATGTTCGGTTCAGATGGTCTGGTGTAATATAAAGTTCATTGGCATAAAAAGTGGTAGAATGCTCTTTTTTAAAGTCTTTATCAACTGCTTTTTTAAAAGCCCTAATCAGGTTGTCGCCAGTAGTATCAACATCCATTTCAATTGGGTTAATACAACAAATATTATTACACTCTATAAGCAAGAGTTTTAAGAATGCTCCAATTGAATAGCACTTCATATTTGCATTACTGTAGAATAGTTCAAAAATTTGATTTGCAAAATGTTCTATGGTATCAAACTGCTCTTTATTTGGAGTTAAGGGTGGACTTTGCCCATAGTCCTGAAAGAGGTTTAAACTATCAATAAACGATAGTGGAATAGAATTTTCCACTAAAAAATGATTAGAAAAAGTCATTGCAAACCCAATAGATTTTTCTTTTTCTATAACTTGGTGTACTTGCCCTGGAGCAACAAAAAAAACTTGTTTGTTTGACAACTCGTAGGTGTTGAAGTCTATTTTATGCAACCCCTTGCCTCTATTAACAATAAGAACAGTATAATAGCCATGCCTATGTGGCTGGTCAGGCTCTCCATTTTGCTCTTCATAAATATCCTCCATTCTGAATATTCCAAAACTCAGGTCTCCCTCTTCGGAGTAAACTTCTTGATATATTTTTACACTCTCCATTTTTAATTATCTAAAAATCCTCGCTTTTAAAAAGATACTACAGTGCACCAATTATTTTCTTACAGCTATTTAATAAAAATCATCACTAAAGCAAAAAACTACTCCCAATTCAACAGCCGTCTCTGCCCCTCCAGTTTTCTAATCTCTGTAGCATCCTGGCTGACCTCCATTACACCTTTATATTCTCCTTTTTCGTTGCGCAAAGCAAAGTATTGAATGAGTATAAAACGCCCTTTCAACTCAATCCAAAACATGGCTGTATCTCTTTCTCCTTTTCTAAATGTCTCCACTATCTCTTCTACTATATGCACACTTTCGGGCGGATGACAGTTGTTAACATTTCTTCCAACAATGGCTGGTGAGCGAGGGAAGAAACGCTCTTTGGGTTTGTTGAAGAAAAGCACCCTGTCGTTTTCATCCACTACAGTAATATCAACAGGCAGATGGTTAAACACAAGCAATACTTGCTCTAAACTCATATTTCCGGTTTCTGCAACAAACCTTCCTGGTTCTACTGAAAAACTCTCATCTGTTTGCTCTTCTAGCGTCTCTTCTTCTGGTTTCACGGGTGTCTCAATAAATGGGAAAGGATACTCAAAGCTTTGCAAGTGCATTTCGTGCCAGCTTTCTTTGCTAACCGTTTCTGCAGCAACAGGAAATATAATTATATTCTCCTTCTGTATCATTCTAAATACCAGAGAGTAGTATTTACCCAATATTGGGTTAAAATCGCTCCACTGTGTAGAGGCGTCATCCAACAGCTCAATCACCTCTTTCAGAGTTCTTCTGATATCGTCGTGCAACGACCACATTACCTTTAGCGGACGATAATTGTCCCAAATCTCTTCAAGGTAAGGAAACAAGATGTTCTCTTTTTTGATATAGTGATAGTCAAACAATTTGAACTCAACAAATCTAGGAAGCAACTCTTCCTTCAATTCTTGAAAGTGAGAAGCCTCACGTCCTTTATAACTTCTGAGTATCTTTTTAATCTGATTCAGTTTAAATCTGAAAGCTTCATTTTCCAACATCAGGTAATACAAAAAAGTTCCCTCTTTTGGTTTCTCCCATTGGTAACTTTCTAATCCTTTAGAAAAAACATTAATTATTTTCTCAACATCTTTTTTTATTATGTCAGGAGACATCCCCATCTGTACTTGCTTATCTTCAAGACTTAGCATATCATGAGGAGTAACATTGTCAATGGCATCTTGATATTTTTCAATCAACATTTTACCATCTTCGGCATTCATTATACCCATTGAGAAGGCCAATAGGTCTTGAAGGCGTTTTTCGGAATTATCTTTCAGTTTACTCATATTTAAAAGTTTTATAGTTACTCTTTCTGTTCAATTTCCTCAAATATCCTCTCCAACTGTTCTAACCATTTCAATTCCCTCAAAAGGATTAGCTGCGCTCCACATTCCAGCATAAGGATATACCCAATTGAAACTAAGGATTTCTTTTAAGTAGACTGAAATTAAAAAGAAGTTTGTATAAATACGCTCGTTTAAGTTTTTATTAATCTCAGAAGGTCACCTGTTGAATTCTATTTCTTTCAGAAAATCTTCATCAGACGTCAAGGGCAATATATCATCAATCACCTCCTGATCAGTACACTCCCCACCCAAAAAGAGTCTTTTTCGTGATTCATCCAACTTTCTCTCCAAATAAGTCTTGCTATCATAGCTCTTATGTTTTTCAGCTCAATAGTTGACTTTTTATAGAATGGCAATTACTTCAACTATTTGCAAAGGCTCTCAATTACTTCATATATTATATTAGCTGCAAGTCTTGCAGTTCTTTTATCATCGTCAAGCGGTGGAGAAACCTCAGCAATATCAAAACTAATTACTTTTTTAGAATTCAGTATTTCTTTAGTAAACCTGAGCACATCATTTGGCTTTAGACCAAAGGGTTGCATAGCCGACACTCCAGGAGCAGAAGAAGAGCTAAATACATCGCCACAGATAGTGAGGTAAATATAGTCGTTGTTATCAATGAATGTCTTTATTTTAGCTGAAATAGTTTCAGGTTCTGACTCAACAAACTCTCTTGCAAGTACATATTTTACTCCAAGTGAATCGGCTTTATTAAAAAGACTCCTGGTATTGCCAGAGGCTTGGATTCCCAAACAGAGATAATTAAATCCCTGATTTTCTTTAGCACAATTATCAGCTATTTGAGCAAACATTGTTCCAGACGAGGGTTGAATGTCATAAGGTCTGAGATCGAAATGAGCATCAAAGTTTATAATACCAATTTTAGGTTTCTCGGTTTGTTTTTTTAGATGATTGAGAACACCATTAAAGTGTCCATAAGCCACATCGTGACTACCACCCAATACAATTGGGAACAGTTTGCTGTCTAATATATTTTCAACAGCAATTTCCAACTGTTCCTGAAGTTCTTCTAAGTTCTCTTCTACACAAAATAGATTACCAGCATCATACATTGCCGTTTGGTCGCAAAAAGGTATTGGCAGGCTTGCAAACTTATTTCTAATATCTACAGGTCCATGCTTTGCGCCCAACCTGCCTGAATTTCTTCTAATCCCCTCATCGCTAGCATAGCCCAAGAAACAGATGTTAAATTTAGAAGAATCTATCTTCAAATCCTTTAGCTTTTGCAAGTCAAGCAGCTCAATTATCTGATGCATTCTAAATGAGTCGATGTCATATAAGTCGTCAACCCTTCCTGTCCAGAAGTCAGTGTTGGTTGGTTTGTAATTTTTCAAGTTCATATATTTAGTTTTGTTTTATTAGTTGTTGGTCCATTATTTTTTAAACAATAAAGATACAACTTTCGTGAATATAAAAGGAGGAATATGGGAGTGTTTTTAAGAATGGAGAGGATGTAAGACACTCTTATCTAACTTAAGATGCAACTTTTGTGTCATACTTTTGAAATCGACGACTAAGGGTTTGGATTTATACGTCATATTTTTTCAAATCCATCACGTGGGATTAGACTTTTATGTCATGTTTTTCCAATCTTGCATTGCAGGATTGAAGTTTCATCTCTTGTTTTTCAAATCTTGTATCGTTGGATTTGAAATATAACCCTTCTTTTATAAATCTTGAGTCCTGGATTTGAACATTAACTCTTGTTTTACAAATTTTGAGTTGTAGGTTTTACAAATAAGACATCCTTCTAGTTTTCTATCAAAAGCAGAAACCATACAAAACCCTTATATTCAAAAGTCATGAAAAAGAACACTCATAAATGTTAGCCTATTCTAAAAATAAATTTGTAAATTTGTTGCTAATGAAAATCTAATTATTTGTATCATAAAAACTTAAACACAAATGACAAAAGCTATCTTTAAATTACCACCAATCAAAAACGAACCCTTAAAAACATACGCTCCGGGCTCGCCTGAAAGACAAGAACTAAAAGACAAAATAGCAGAGCTTAGAAAAGGAGGCTTAGACCTACCTATGATAATAGACGGCAAGGAAGTGCGCACAGGCAATTTGCTCGATATACGTCCTCCGCACGATCACCAACACCTGCTTGGTCATTATCACCAAGGTGGCAAAGAGCATGTACAAATGGCTATCGATGCTGCACTAAAAGCAAAACCTGCTTGGGAATGCATGAGTTGGGAGAGCAGAGCGGCTATTTTCTTAAAAGCTGCCGATTTGATGTCAGGTCCTTATCGCCAATCGCTAAATGCTGTAACGATGCTTGGGCAAGGCAAAAACGTATATCAATCTGAGATTGATGCAGTGGCCGAATTGATAGACTTTTACAGATACAATGTGAGAAACATGTACGATTTGTATGCTATGCAACCAAACTCATCCAATGGCATATGGAATAGAATGGTGTGGCGTCCTCTTGAAGGATTTATTTTTGCACTCACTCCGTTTAACTTCACAGCTATTGCTGGTAATCTTGGCGGAGCACCTGCTCTTATGGGTAACACTGTTGTTTGGAAACCTTCTAAAACTGCTGTTTATGCCGCACATTTAGTAATGACAATATTGCAAGAAGCTGGTTTGCCTGACGGGGTAATGAACTTGGTATATGTATCTGGGCCCGATGCTTCTGAAGCAGTATTAAATGATAAGAACTTTGCAGGTATTCATTTCACTGGCTCTACACGTGTATTTGATGATATGTGGGAAAAGATTGCTAAAAATGTGCCAAAATATAAATCGTATCCACGCATTGTAGGCGAAACCGGAGGTAAAGATTATGTGTTTGCCGATGGAACTGCCAATGCTAAGCAAGTGGCTACAGCACTTATACGCGGATCGTTTGAATATCAAGGACAGAAATGTTCTGCTGCATCACGCGCATACATTCCTGAGAGTCTGTGGGCTGACGTGAAAAAGTTTATGGAAGCAGACCTCAAAAAAATTAAGGTAGGCGGTGTAGAGGATTTCTCTAACTTTGTGAATGCTGTAATTGACGAGGATT
>CAZBVD010000073.1:0-8017 GCA_964495235.1 uncultured Dysgonomonadaceae bacterium
GCCCTCCAAAGAAGGGTGCTACAAAGTTTGCCATACCCAATGCTACAAGCTCCATGTTTGAGTTGTGTTTTCTGCCTATCATTCCGTCGGCCACAACTGCCGAGAGTAACGTTTCTATTGAACCTAGAATAGCAAGTGTAAATGCCGAGGGAAACAATAAACCTATCGATTCTAAATTGAAGCCTATCTTTTGAATCTTTGGGAGCGAACCTCCTATTGTAAATCTGTCGCCAATTGTATCAATAGAGTCTATACCCGCAAATTTGTTTAGTAAATAAGTTGCGAGGGTCATAGCTATAATAGCTATTAGAGAGCCAGGTACTTTTTTTAGTATCCTTGGAGTAACAACAATAATAAGGATGCTCAAAACTGCAATTGCAGTTGTCCATATATCAATGCTAGAGAAGTTTTCGAGGTAAATATTCCATTTTGCAAAGAAGTCACCCGGGAGGGTGGGGGTAGTTAGTCCAAAGAAGTCTTTTATCTGTGTTGAGAAAATAGTTATTGCAATTCCACTTGTGAAACCTACAACAATGGGGTGAGGGATAAATTTTATAACAGAGCCTAATTTTAATGCACCCATTAAAATTTGCATTGTTCCAGCAAGTGCAGTAGCCAAGGCCAATCCCTCGATACCAAACTGCTCGATAATGCCATAAATAATAATAATGAATGCTCCCGTTGGGCCAGCAATTTGTACTGATGTGCCTCCGAAAAAAGCAACAATAAACCCTGCAATAATTGCTGTGTAAAGACCTTTCTCTGGACTTACACCAGATGCTATAGCAAATGCAATTGCAAGTGGTAGTGCTACCACCACAGCAACAACAATACCTGCCATTAAATCTGCCATAAACTTAGCTTTCGTGTATGTCTTTAACGAATCGAAAAGCTTAGGGCGAAACTCTTCCATGAATTTTATCGCCATAAATATCTTGTTTTATTTTTGCTTGCAAAATTAACCATAAAAAATGAACAATACCAAAATATGTGGTTTTATAAAAAGCTAGACAAGCAAAAATATTGAGTTTGCATGTTGATTGAAAGGGTGTTCCAGTTTGCTTTGTAAACCATTAACAACGATAAGTTTGATCTAGAGGAGATAGCTGCTAACTACTTAGTATGAGGTGTGCTAGAGTTTTAATAGATAATTACAAAGGGTTGTATATGTTTGAGTGGTGAGTGTAGTCTGTTTTCATTTATATAGCCCCTTGCTCCACCAATACTGCAACTCTTTCAACCATCCTGTCCTCGTCATACGGGTTGTATCTTTTCTTTAAGCTATTGCCAAACAAACCAGCAAAGGCATTATAGGTGAAAGCCTTGAGACTTCCCATAAACGATTGCACAATGTGATAAGACGAAGAGTTGGTTTCTCTATCTACCAGCTTCATGAGTAATTGACCTTGAGATCGTGTTAGCTTTTTCATTTTTGGAGTATATTCATCTTTAAGATGTTTTTCCATTTTCTCTAAATGCTTTTGCTTGGCGTCATGGTCGGGTAAAGTTTCCATGTACTCAAAGGTTTCAATAATTATTTTGGCCACTTCTTTTGCGTATGGCAAAGTCTTTTTCACATCGCGTATTAGTCTATTGTATTGTACTACTTCATGGGCTGTTCGGTGGCGTATTGGCGAATATTTTATAAAATCAGTCAAATACATGCATGCAACTGTGTCATTGCCAATTACTATAGCTGTGTATACGTTGGGCGTAAGGTATATTATAGTCTTTGAATTTTGCTCAAATTCTTTACCCATATTCTGCGATTGTGCAGAAATGGAGGAGTTGATTAGGGTTATGAATAATATAGCGAGCAGTTTTTTCATTAATAGCAATTAATAGGTTTAGTCACACAAAGATAATCGCTACTTCTATTTAAGGATATAAAAGCACGTTAAGTCTCGTTAATAACCAAACTGCTTTACAGAATGTTAAGTAAACAAGGTTGTAATGCACTATAATTAGATGTATCATTTTTCATTTAAATGATGTTCTTATTTTTTTTGATAGTGAAATATGTGTAACTTTGTTTGTGAAAGCGCATTAAGCTTGCCCAAAATATAGATTTTATAAGTTATCAAAACAAGTAGGCAACCAAAACAACTGAATACATGACATATTATCATTTAGGAGAACTTGTGCACCGCAGGGCGGAAAAGTTCGGAAAAAAAACAGCCATTAAGTATCAAACTAAGATGGCGAAAGGAAAATGGAAGAATCTTTCTTGGAGAAAGTTTTCGGAGCAAGTTTTGCAAGCTGCTTATGCCATGGCTGAAATGGGTATAGAACCCGGTGACCGAATTGGTGTTTATTCAGAAAATATGGCTAAGTACCTAATTACCGATTTTGGTGCTTATGCCAATAAAGGTGTTATGGTTCCAATGTATGCTACTGCTTCTCCATCGCAAGTAGAATATATAGTAAATGATGCAGAGGTTAAGGTTATTTTTGTTGGCGAACAGTTTCAGTATAATCATGCCTACAAGGTGCAAAGCACAAGCAATATTCTTACAAGACTCATAGTATTCGATAGAAATGTTGTGTTCAATCGTGATGATAAAACATCTATGTATTTCGACGATTTCTTAGCTACTGGTCAAAATGCTCATGCTCAGGCAACTGTGAATGCACGTATGAAACTACTGAAAGATACAGACTTGGCTACTATCATATACACATCGGGCACTACAGGAGTTCCTAAGGGAGTAATGTTGTTGCATAGCAGCTATAACGAAGCGCTTAGAATACACGATGAGCGATTGACCAAGGTGTCTAGCAAAGATGTGTCGATATGTTTCTTGCCTTTGACTCATATTTTTGAGAAAGCATGGTCGTATTATTGTATTCATAAAGGAATAACCGTTGCTGTGAATAAAGATCCGCGTAAGATACAGCTCACTATAAAAGAGATAAGGCCTACACTGATGAGTAGTGTGCCTCGTTTTTGGGAAAAAGTTTACACAGGAGTTAATGAGCAAATAAACTCTTCTGGCAAGTTTATGCAAAAGGTTTTCAAGCATGCCATCGAAACAGGACGTAGGCACAACCTTGATTATCGCAACGAAGGCATTAAAGCCCCTTTATGGTTGTCTATAAAATTTCAATTTTACAAAGCTACCATTTTTTATCTTCTCAAGTATGTTGTAGGTATTAATAGGGGTAATATATTTCCGTGTGCTGGTGCACCATTATCCGACAGTATCAATACTTTCTTGCAATCTGTAGATATTCATATTATATACGGATATGGCCTTACCGAAACAACCGCCACTGTTACTTGTTACCCGTTTAAAGGATTTAAAATTGGCACAGTGGGTACAGTTATGCCTGGTGTGGAGGTAAAGATTGGAGAGGGTGATGAGATTCTTGTAAGGGGAGCTACTGTAATGAGTGGATATTATAATCTGCCTAAAGAGACAGCAGAGGTTTTTACTGCCGATGGATATTTCCGTACTGGCGACGCTGGATATCTTACCGATGAGGGAGAGTTAGTATTGACAGAACGTATCAAAGACCTTTACAAAACCTCTAATGGCAAATATATTGCTCCGCAAATGATTGAAACCCGCTTGGCCGAAGATAACTACATAGACATGGTGGCAGTTATTGGTGATGAGCGTAAATTCGTAAGTGCTTTAATTGTACCTAACTACGAAGCCTTAGAGGAGTATGCTCGTGAGTACTCCATTCCATTCTCAACAAGAGAAGAGCTGGTGGCAAATGAAGAAATAAAGAATTTTATCTATGCGCGTGTCGAGTTGAAGCAAGTAGCATTTACTTCGTTCGAGAAAATAAAGAAATTTGTATTGCTACCAAGAGCTTTCACTATTGAAGATGGTGAGCTAACAAATACGCTTAAGCTTCGAAGAAAAGCTATTCTGGAAGGATATAGTGCGGAAATTGAGAGTATGTATGTAGAATAAGTTTTGCAACACAGAATTTAATAAAAAGGTGCGCATAGTATTATATTAAGCGCACCTTTTTTTTGTTACTCGAATTTAATCATTGGCGAAAGCTTGTTTCTCTCCAATACGTGTAGTTGCAATTGCTTGCCCATTTTCACGCCTTTTGCAATCAGGTGTTTCTCTATAGTTTGGTAGGCAAGTTCTGGAGTATTATTGTCGCTGCTTAGATGACACAACCATATGTTTTTTAAGTGGTTATTGTAGTTTTCTGCAAGAAATTCGGCTGTTTGTTTATTGCTAATATGCCCGTAGCCCGATGTAATGCGTTGTTTGAGATGATATGGGTAATTGCCATTGGTTAGCATATCCTCGTCGTAGTTGCTTTCGATGATGAGGTGGTGAGCTTTTGTGAGATAAGGAATCATCTCTTCGGTCAATCTACCAATATCTGTAGCCAAAGTCATTTTGTGTGTCCCAAACTCAATATAGAATCCAGAGTTGTCTCCACTTGTACTGTCGTGAGGCACATCAAACGCTGTGAAGCGAAAATCCTCTATTTGAAAAGGAGTTTCTTTCTCAATGATGCGTTTATACGCTCCAATATCATATTTAATTAGCCTATGGTTATTAATAGCATTGTGAACTTCTTTAGAGGCGTATATGGGTATATGGTGACGGTGAGCAAATGTGCCCACAGATTTAATGTGGTCCATATGGTCGTGAGTGATAAGGATGGCGCGAATGTGCTCAAAGTCGTAGCCATGCTCTTGTAGCCGCTTGCGTATGGTGCGTACGCCAATGCCTACATCAATGAGAATGCCATAGTCGCCATTGCCAACAAAATAGCAATTGCCACAGCTACCACTGCTGAGGCAAAAGAATGTATATTGATCTGATGAAAATAAGTTGTGTTGCATAAGACGGCAAAGTTAGTAAAATTATTTTAGAGCGAAAGATAAGATTTAGGGGTTTGGTTGATATTTAAGAAATGAGTAGTCGATTGTTTAATAATTAAAATTACAACTCTTTTTCTTAGAGTTGTCCATTAATATGAGATGTTTAGAAAGCAGTAGGCAGAGCCTCTACAATAATTTGTTTTCTTGAACTTATTTGTTCTTTAAGCATTGCTGAAATTTGTTGTAAAAGTATTATGTACTACTAAAACAACATTAATGTATTATATAGTAACTTTGTTTACTATTTAATCTTTACTATGAAATATAAATAGTAGCTCAGTTAATAACTAAAGCATACATTTACAAGTTAAAGTGTAAGTATTTGCTCATTAACAAGCTTGAGAAATAATACTCACACAGCTCAGCTATATAAATTAGTTATTGGATTTAATCTTCGACGTTAAAATTATGTTGATTCAAATGTGGGAATTTCATATCCGAGCTCTTTTCTGTCTTATTCCCGAGTTGGAATAGATATCTCAATTTTTTTTGAGATTCAATCCTGCATTGTAATCAGTTAAGTGAAAGGTCAGATAGATACTTCTTAAAGGGTTTTGATACATGAAACCTTTTTTTTAAGTTGTTCTTAAGTCTTAATGTGTGTTTGTAGCATTCGGTGAGTATATTCTTAAAAATAGTAGGAGTAAATGGCTTGCTTGATAATTACTATATTTAATTCATTTGAGTTATTGATCTGGTCAAATATTATTCTTTATATCTGTTGAGCAAAGTACTTCCAATTCAACATTAAATAATTTGGTGTTTTATTAAGTGGAGTCTCATTCAACGTTATTCTACATCGTTATTTTAAAAAGGGTTGTCATTATAGTATTTATGAATATAATGTAAGAGAAAGAGGTTAGATATTCAACATTTTATTGTATCTTAGTGGTATGAATAAGATAGCTAAGTATAATAATGTGTATAGCTATCATAGGCAATAAAGTAAAAAGAATGTGTTTAACACAATATAATTACTGTTTTACTAATAATTGGGCATAAAAAGTTGAGACATTTTGACGGATACTCTCAATTTGCCAAAAAAAACTACTAACTCATTAAATATTTTATTATGCAAAAAAATTATATAGGTTTTGTTAAAGACCTTAAGAATTGGGAATTTCTTGAATTAATACGCCTTATAGATTCTTCATTGGGTGATCTTGCTATAAGTAAAGAGAAATATGTGAATATAGAGCTCTTACAGTTATCAGCAGATTTAAAAAGTCATTTGAAGCCTTTACTTTTGCTTAAGCACTGCAATTTCAGTCATCCACTTACCGCAGTTATGAATGAAAAGCTACATCTTAGAACAAAGTGCTTAGCTTGTATGCGTTTGGCTATTGAAACTGGTTTGCTTTGGATTACTCCCGAGGTTTGTGATGCTGCAAACACTTTGAAGTGCTGGCTAGAGGGTTGCAAAAAGGGTTTATATAGTACCACAATATTTGAGCAAACCAATGTGGTAAGAAGTATTATAAATGATAAAAATACGAAGGCAAATATAAAAGAAGCAATAACACTACTGCAACTGGATAGCCTTTTAGATAAAATTTTTGAGTTGACTGAAGAAATTATGTTGACATACAAACAGCGTAATAGAGAGAAAAGTCAACTCAAAAGCTCTGTAGTAGGACTAAGAAAAAATGCTTTTAAAGATCTGCAACTCCTTGTAAATGCAATTCCGATAGCTTATAATAGAGCTAGCAATGAAGATAAAAAGGAGTTGCTTATGTTAAGAACAAGCATAGATAGTGATTTGAAAATATTTAGATCTAAACTACGTTCGCGCCGTATAAAGAGCAAAAATAGAAAAGAAGTTGCAGTTGCTGTCAAAGAGCTCATTCAAAATAGTTACAAGCCAGCTCCAGCAAAATGGGAAACCCCCTTTGTAAATTACAATGAGCTTAGATTGTTGAGAGCAGACAAGCCTAATATTTCTAGTACATCACTAAAAACATCTTCGAAAGCCGCGCAGTCGGTACAGCTTGGTAAAGGGGGTGAAGCAAAAGACCAAAATTTAAGCGCAAACAACAGACTTGATAATAGCTCTCTCCAATAAAAGAAGATAAAAATAAAAGTGTTACTACCGAACTGTTTCCAATGAGTAATTGGCAATTAAAACATTGAGTCATGACATGTGGTTTTTAGCTTATTGCTAAACTATGTCTTTGAGTGGAGAGAATTGGGCAGTCTGTTTTGTTGAATATATTAACATCTTATTATTCTCATAAATAGTTTGAAGAGTAATTGCTTAATACTGATTATATATGTGTATTCAGTTTAATTTACCTTTGTTGCTGTTATTTTTTCGATTGTAACTTTCTCTCTCTCCAACTTTATTAATCAAATTTATTTCTTAATTAATTGTACTATATGCCACAAAATCACTACATTTGCACTTTAAAATTAATCTTAGTATATTAGTTATAAGCTTTATGATAAAAATAACATTTCCCGATAACTCAGTAAAAGAGTTTGAGAAGGGTATCACCGCATTGCAAATAGCACAGGGCATAAGTAGCAGATTAGCCAAAGAGGTTCTAGCTGCAACTGTTAATGGAGAAACATGGGATTTGATGCGTCCAATTAACACTGATGCTACTGTAAATCTACTGAAATGGGAAGATGATGAGGGAAAACATGCGTATTGGCATTCCTCGGCTCACCTTATGGCCGAAGCTTTGCAAGAGCTATATCCAGGCATCCAGTTTGGAATTGGCCCAGCTATTGAAAATGGATTCTACTATGATGTAGACCCTGGTGAGGGAGTAACTATTCGTGAGTCAGATTTTCCAATCATAGAAAAGAAAATGCAAGAGATAATTGCACGCAAAGAAGAGATTGTGCGTGAGGATATATCTAAGAAAGATGCATTGAAGTTTTTTGAAGATAAAAATGAGACGTATAAAGTAGAGTTGATTGATGAGTTGGAGGACGGAACTATAACTACTTATTCGCAAGGAGGCTTCACTGATTTATGTCGTGGTCCACACTTACCTAATACTTCGTATATAAAATCTGTAAAGATTTTAACAGCCGCTGGTGCATACTGGAGAGGCGATGAGAAGCGCAAACAGTTGACACGTTTGTATGGAATAACTTTTCCGAAAAAGAAAATGCTAGATGAGTATCTAGTAATGCTAGAAGAGG
>CAZBVD010000074.1:0-7941 GCA_964495235.1 uncultured Dysgonomonadaceae bacterium
ACTTTATAAACTCCATGAGCCTTGCTAATAATCTGAATACTAATGCTTCCAGAACTATTTTTCATTTCTCGCATAAACATGTTATTATTTTTGCAACACTCAAAACAATAAATCACACCTGACAATCAATCAGTTATAAGGTGTTGCAAGAAAAGTAATGAAAACAGGAATTGAGCTAATTGAAGCAAGTTGTTGAAATAAGAAAAGGAGTTATTGAGGTGGTTGAAGCATTTCACTCAATTTGCAACAGCACTAAAAGCTGCAATGAAAATTGGTTAGAAAACTCTTAAATATTAACCTAAGTATTAATCAATCTCAGAGTAACACCTTCACAAACCAATATACAATAACTCCTAGATTAATAAATTTAAAAACAATTCCTATGAAGAAGCCAATGAAAGCACCAGATGCATGCTTCAATGCAGCTTTTATATGCGAGCCCGAGATAAGCCCTGCTATTAAAGCTCCAATAAAAGGACCAAAGATAATGCCAGAAGGACCAAGCCAAAACCCTGCAACAAAACCTAAACCTGCTCCCCACACCACTACTTTGCTGCCACCAATCTTTTTAGCACTCCATATTGGCAACAGATTATCGAGGACAAATACAACAAGTGTAAACAAACCAAGGAAAATAATCAAAGACCATGAAAGTTGATGACTGAAAGAAGGGATGAATTTTAGTATTAACAAACCCAACCACGAAAGTGGTGGTCCAGGCAAAATGGGCAATACTGAACCTGCAATACCAGCAATAAGTAGGATCACGGCTAAAGTAATTAATAGAGCCTCAAACATAATGATATGGTGTATGTAATTGAGATAATAAATATTGAGTTTAGCGATGCGATTTACCTAAACACTTTGTAATATTGCGTATTTACAAGAAGCTTAAAATCCTGGCACCTTAAAACATCTAATGATGTTTTCTTAACACCCTATGTGGCACATCACCATGCCCCACAATTTCAAATGGGCACGAATCGTAAGCTTTGTCTAGCCAATCTTGCGATATTTCAGTGCCACAATGGTAATGCGCAGTTTCATTTACACACAACACATTTCGCACTGTAGAGAGGATAGTTCCAATATCGTGTGAAACTAAAACTATACCCATTCTACTGTTTAGCCCATCTAGTATTTTATAGAAATTGGTTTCAAAAAGCTTATCCACATATGATATTGGTTCGTCTAATATCAACAATACAGGATTATCTATAATTGAACGCCCTAAAAACACCCTTTGCAGCTGTCCTCCTGATAGTTCACCAATAGGACGATTCAACAAGTTATCTACACCCATCTGCTCTGCCACTTGCAACACTCTCTGTTTATACTTTGCGGGAATTGTAAACGAATATAATTTGCTGCTCATTGATAGGCCCGACAAAATAACATCGTGTACGGTAATAGGGAATTTTCTGTCTATTTTATTAAGTTGAGGCAGATAACCAATATTTATTTTTGAAACGCTCTTACCCGCTTCATTGTAAAATGACACTTTACCTTCTGTAGGTTTAATCAAACCCATAATAGTGCGCAGCAATGTAGTTTTGCCCCCTCCATTAGGACCAATAATGCCAAGAAAATCATTTTTAAATACCGAAAATGAAATATTCTTAATTATACGTGGATTGTTATCGTAACCAGCGGACACATTATCTATATCGAGAATTTTATTCATTTTCAGATAATATTTGAGCAATCCTTATCAACTCTTTACTCCAATTATACGATAGTGGGTCGATAGGATAAATGGAAGCACCCACCTCTTTGGCAAGCGACTCGGCATTCTTCATATCGAAACCTTTTTGCACAAATATAGTTTTTATTTCTTGCTCCTTTGCAAAGTCAATCATCTGCCTCAACTGTTGTGGTGAAGGGTTTTTACCTTCAAACTCAATGCTATATTGAGTTAAATTATAGTCGCGTGCAAAATAAGACAATGCAGGATGATAAATGATAAAAGACTTTACTTTAGAATTCTCCAACAATGAAGTAATTTTTTTGTCAGTTTCTATCATTTCTGCTTGTAACAATTTAAAGTTTTCGCGATATAGCTTTTGATTCTCAACATCTATCATTACTAATGCATTAAGCATATTTTCGGCCATAATGAGTGCACATTTTGGCGAACTCCATATATGAGGGTCTACACCGTCGTGACTGTGTCCTTCGTGATGTTGATGCCCGCCTATTATATTATCAAGGTTTTCTCCTTCTATCAAAATAATCTCGTTAGATGTATTTACAACTTTAACACCTGCATTATTTTCTGCAAGAGTAGCTCCCCAAGCATTTTCAAAACCTAAGTAGCCCACTTTGAAGTACAAAGCGCTTTTTCCTAACTCTACCATTTGCGATGGGGTTGGATCGTAAGTTTCAGGACTTGTTCCTGCTGGTACAATAGTATTTACCCTGAAATTATCGCCTGCTATTCTCTCAGCAAAATAGCGTTGTGGCTCAATTGTTACAGATAGTGTTGTTTTATCGTTATGTGCCGAATTACAGCTAACAAGATAGAACAGCATAAGAAGAAGAATTATATAATATTTCATATAAAGTTGTATTGTTTATTTGCGTTTCTACTAAGATGCAAATTTAGTAAAGATTACACTTAAGGCAATGCATATAGTGTAAATTTGTACATTTGCTTTAAATTTCCCAATAAAAGCACTCATTTATGCATGCTCAATTACAAACACAATTGATTTTAACAGAAGACGGCTCTCACTCTCTTTATGTACCTCATCTAGAAGAGCACTATCATTCTACCCACGGAGCTATTCAAGAGTCGCGTCATGTTTACATCAACGCAGGGTTTAATGCTTGCGAATTGCAAAAAATAAATATTTTAGAAATAGGTTTTGGCACAGGGCTCAACGCCTTTCTAACACAACTAGAAGCCGAAAAAACAGACAAACAGATACATTACACCTCTCTAGAACTATACCCACTAAACTTGGAGAGTGCAAAACAATTGAACTATGCACAGCAACTAACCAACAAAGAGGACGTTGTTGATTTTTTGGCACTTCACAAAGCTAAATGGGGAAAATCTGTTGAAATAACATCAATGTTTACTTTGCATAAAATAGAGATAGATTTTAGCAACCCTGATAACCTAAATACCAACTCACGTTTCGATGTAATCTATTTTGATGCATTTGCCCCTGAAAAGCAACCAGAAATGTGGACACAACAAATATTTGATAAGTTATTTTCGTTTTGCAATAAAAACGCCATCATCACTACCTATTGTGCAAAAGGTGTAGTGAGAAGAATGCTCCAATCTTCAGGTTTCACCGTAGAAAGATTACTTGGCCCTCCTGGTAAAAGAGAAATTTTGAGAGGGAGGAAATTATAGCAAAAATATTTACTCAATATTTTTTCTTGCCTCTGTGAGAAATTGCTTCATCCCCTCGCTATCTTTTTTATCAATAATATGAAGCAGTTCTTTCAACTTCTCACAAATGCGCTCCACTTGATTAGATGTGTAGGGGTTGAATAGAATCTCGGAAAGCAAATAGTCATCTTCCGACAGCAAGCCCTTTGCAAGGATCAGGTGTCGCTTAAAAGTTGTACCTGGAGCGTCTTGATGCTTCATAACTGAAGCAAACACCAAGGTTGATGCAAAAGGGATGGATAGTGAATAGGCAATTGTCTCATCATGCTCTTCAAATGAGTATTCAAACACATTGAGTTTGATGCTACTATATAAGTCTCTAAAAAACACTTTGCCCAAATGATCAGATTCTGAAATAATGATGGCACTTTGCGTGCTCAAATCATTGAGGCTAGCAAAGGTAGGGCCAAACATGGGATGAGTGGAAACAAAAGGTCTTTTTGCATTGGCGTAAAACTTTTTCAAATCGGTTTTAACCGATGCAATATCCGAAAGAATACACGTTTGCGATATATAAGGCAAAACAGACTTAAAGGCCTCTATAGTGTTATTAAGAGTCGCAGCATTTATAACCATTTCGGGGTTAAAAGCCTCAACTTCTTCAGCAAAAGTCATTCGTTGAGTGTTATATATAAAACGCAACTTCTTTGGATTAGTCTCTATCAATGCTACTTCGTGATCAAAGCTCAACAAATCGGCGAAGAATGAACCCATCTTACCTGCTCCTATTATCAGTATTCTCATTATTTTTATTCATATTATTTGCCTATCAGCAATCTTTAAATTTATAAACATTCAGATATTAGTCCTGATTGTTATTTTGATTCTCTGCATGCATAACTTCCATTTGTTGACGTACCGACTCTTCGTGAATAGCTTCAAGAAACTTTTTAGCAAAGAGGCTCGACATATCCATCTTCTGGGCCTGGTTTACTCTATTTGTAAGAATCTCATCGTAACGCACAGTTTGTAAAATTGGCATCTTATGCTCTATCTTATATGTGCCAATTTCGCGTGATATTCGCATACGCTTACTTAGTAACTCTAGTAAACTATTATCTATTTCGTCAATTTGGGAACGTAGGTCGGACAAATCTTCGGTTGACTGCGTAGTTTCTCTTATAACAAGCGATTCTAAAATACTCTTTAACTCTTTTGGAGTAACTTGCTGATTACTATCGCTCCATGCATCTTTAGGATTGCAATGCGCCTCAATAACTAAGCCCTTAAAGTTTAGGTCCATTGCCTGTTGTGAGATCTTTTTAATCAACATACTACTTCCTCCAATATGACTAGGATCGCAAAGCATGGGCAAGTCTGGAAATCTTCTTTTCAACTCAATGGGGATGTGCCATTGTGGAGAATTACGATAAATATTTTTATCAGTAGTGCTAAAACCACGATGAATAGCACCTAAGCGAGTAATACCAGCATTATTTAACCGCTCAAAAGCACCTACCCAAAGCTCCAAGTCGGTATTCACAGGATTCTTTATAAATATAGGAATATCTACACCTTGCAATGTATCTGCAATTTCCTGCACAGCAAAAGGGTTGGCTGTGGTGCGAGCACCAATCCAAAGCATATCAATACCATGTTTAAGAGCTTCATATACATGCTTTTCAGTTGCTACTTCTGTTGCTACATACATTCCAGTTTCTTCTTTCACCCGTTGCAACCATTTCAACCCAGGTAGACCCACACCTTCAAACCCTCCGGGCTTGGTACGTGGCTTCCAAACACCTGCTCTAAACATCTTCACCCCGTTTGAAGCAAGTTCTATAGCTACCTGCATTACTTGTTCTTCTGTTTCTGCGCTACATGGCCCTGCTATTATAAGTGGACGTTTTTCATCTACGCCGGGCAGTAAAATTGATTCTATTTCCATACCTTATTTTATTATTTTTCTATTTACTAAGTAATCAACTATCTTTTCATAAGCCTCTCTAATTTTAGTAGCCGTACTACCCAACGATATACGAATATATCTCTCTCCGTTACTTCCAAAGATAAAACCAGGGGTTATAAAAACATGTGCATTGTGCAATATGCCATTTATCAAATCCTCGCTACTTATTTCGTAATCAGGGATCTTTGCCCATACAAATAACCCTACTTGACTTGTATTATACTTACATCCTAAAATACTCATTATCTTAAATGCCCAAAGTCGCCGTTGCTCGTAAAGTAAATTCATATTCTCGTGCCACTCCTTAGGAGTCTCCAAAGCCTTGATAGCCGCCATTTGCATTGGCCTAAACTGACCACTGTCTACATTGCTTTTCACCTTCAACACCCATTGCACAAATTGGTCATTAGAAGCAAGCATACCCATACGCCAACCGGCCATATTGTGAGATTTGCTCATAGAGTTTAACTCTATACAAATATCCTTTGCTCCCTTCACTTGCAATATGCTCATAGGATTGTCGTTGAGAATAAAACTATATGGATTGTCGTGGCAAATTACTATAGAGTGTTTTTTACCAAAAGCAACCAATTGCTCAAACAACTCAGTGGTTGCATTAGCACCAGTAGGCATATTAGGATAATTTACCCACATAAGCTTTACACCCGATAGGTCCATTTTTTCTAATGCTTCAAAATCAGGCATCCAATTGTTCGACTCAACCAGATCATAAGTTATTACGGTGGCACCCATCAGCTTAGACACTGAAGAGTAAGTTGGGTAACCAGGATTAGGAACTAAAACACCATCGCCCGCATTGAGGAATGCCAATGAAATATGCATAACTCCTTCTTTTGAGCCAATAAGAGGAAGCACCTCTGAAGTGGTAAGCTTAACATTATACGATCTATCATACCAATTTGCATAAGCCTGTCTCAACTGGGGAATACCTGTGTATGGTTGATAGCCATGACTATCACTATTTGAAGCAGTTTTACATAGCTCGTCTACCACAAATTGCGAAGGTGGTAAATCTGGACTACCAACACCCAAGTTAATTACATTTTTTCCCGCAGCATTCATTTCTGCAACCTCTTGTAGCTTAACTGAAAAGTAATATTCAGAAATACTTTTAACCTCTGCTGATGGTTCTATAGTGTTATTATGTTTCATCATTTCTTAATTTTAAATATCTATATTTTTGCCTCTGCTATATTCCCCAAGCACTTTCAAATCGGCAACTAAAGGCATTATTGCTTCAATTGATTGTTTGTACCTGTGATAATCAGAAAAAGTGAGATCTATATAAAATTGATACTCCCACTCTCTACCAACAATAGGGAGAGATTGTATACGCGTAAGATTGATGTCATAAAACGACAACACAGAAAGCACACGCGACAGACTGCCTTTGTTGTGAGGTAGCACAAAAACAAGTGAAGACTTATTTATTTCGCTATTCTTTTGCAAATCGGCAAGCATCTCTTTTTGCGCCAAAACTAGAAAGCGAGTATAGTTATGTTTATTAGTCTCAATTGCTGTAGCCAACACATTCAAGCTGTAAAGTTTGGCAGCGTAAATACTACATATAGCTGCAACCCCTTGCAAATTATTTTCTGATATATCCTTGGCTGCAAGAGCAGTGTCTTCGTGCTCTACTACTTTTACATTAGGCATAGTATCCAAGAAGCTGTTGCATTGCATAAGTGCCATTGGATGAGAGATAACTTCTTTGATATCTGAGAGGAGTTGTCCAGGAAGGGCAGCTAAACAATGTGATATACGTAACTTACACTCTCCTGCAATCCACAAATTGTTTAGTTTCAACAAATCGTGATTGGGTAGCAATCCTCCTGCTATAGTATTCTCTATAGCCATAACACCTATAAGTGAAGGATCTTTTTTTGCCTCTTCAAATATATCGCGAAAATAAATGCAAGGCAATATTCTCACCTCATTGCCCAAGAAATAACTGCGTGCTGCTAGATCGTGATATGATCCTAGCCCACCTTGAATAGCTACATTTTTCATTTTTCGATGTCTGTTATATCACTTTGCTGTGATACTATATAATAAAAAATCCTATCGATGTGATCGACAGGATTTAAATAGTATGATATATGTTTATAATCTCATTTTCGCATATTTAATCCTGACCTTACTTTGTAAAAAAGTAATAGTAAAAATAGATATTGTATGCTGAAAATTGATGTTTCAATTCAATCGTTTTTTTGTGAATTAGCTCTGCAAATGTAGCCTTTTTTTTGATTTACAAAAACAAAAAGTTGCAAAAGCTTCTAAAAACTCTCTTTTTAGTATTATTCTTAATAACAGACTACTGCTTTTTGAGTTTAAATTTAGTTGAAAACACTCTTCAAAAATGACACTTGAAATAATTTCAAAAACAGAAAAAACGAAAATTCAGTGAAAATCATTAAATTGTTTTTATATTTGCAACTAGATTAAAGAAGAAAATAGAACTACAGCTTTTCAATCTTTGTCAAAACAAGGCTAAAATGACGATTCAGACAATCAATGAATTCAAAGACTTGCAACTAAACAAATATAATTAAAAGTAGAGATTAACAGAATTACTAACAGATTAAATCACATTCTATGTTTAAAA
>CAZBVD010000075.1:0-5202 GCA_964495235.1 uncultured Dysgonomonadaceae bacterium
ATAAAATCTGCTGTTTCAATATTCATCGTTTTTTTAATGGTATTTTTCTTATCCTCTGTTGATGACGTCCACCTTCAAAAGTTGTTTGAAAAAAGGCGTCTAAAATTTCAATGATTTCATCCTCTTTAAGATACCTACCTGGTAGAGTAAGTACATTCGCATCATTATGCTTACGAGTGAGAAGGGCAATTTCATGGTTCCAACATAAAGCAGACCGAATACCTTGATGCTTGTTCATTGTCATATTAATACCGTTTCCAGTACCACATATCGCCACTCCAGGATAACACTCACCATTTTCAACTGCATCAGCCATTGGGTGTGCATAGTCAGAATAATCATTGCTTTCATCAGAATAAGACCCGAAGTCCTTATAGGGTATCTTATTGTCGATTAGATATTTAATTACAATTTGCTTTGCTTCAAACCCCGCATGATCGGAGGCCAAGGCTACAGGTAAAGATGTATTTGTTTTTTTTGACATAGTTTTATTATATAATTGTTAGCACTTTGGTGACACCTACTATCAATGAAGATTATTAAATGTTTTTTTTACCCACTCATAAAGTTTCTTTCCTGTATAACCCAATTTTTCGTCCAACACTGTGTAGGGTGCTGAAAATCCAAAAGAGTTCATTCCCCAAATAGCATCTTCCGTACCAACAAGTCCTAATAGCGTTACAGGCAATCCTGCAGTAAGCCCAAATACTTTCTTGCCACGTGGCAATATTGTTTGTTGATACTCTTTGCTTTGTGATCTAAACAATCCTTCTGAAGGTACTGAGATGATACGTGTTTTGATACCATCCTCATTAAGCAACTTTGCACCTTCCACCAATGTTGATACTTCCGAACCTGATGCTAATAGAATAACATCATAATCAGCATCGTCTTGCACAATATAAGCGCCTTTTTCAACTTGCAATGCTTCTTGGTAAGGATTCTCCTTTGCAGGAAGATTAGTTATATTTTGTCTTGACAATATTAAACCTGTTGGAGTCTTAGCATTTTCAAATGCCAGTTTCCATGCTACTGTAGTTTCGTTCACATCGGCAGGACGCAACACAAGCATTGCATTGTTTCCGCTATGGTTTTGCAATTTTTCGAGCAACCTTATTTGAGCTTCTTGCTCAATAGGTTGATGGGTTGGTCCATCCTCGCCCACTCTAAAGGCATCATGTGTCCAAATAAATATAACTGGTTGCTCCATCAAAGCTGCTACACGAATTACGGGTTTCATATAATCTGAGAACACAAAGAATGTTCCACATGCTGGAATAACACCACCATGCAAGCTCATTCCTACACACAAAGCAGCCAAGGTAAGTTCAGAAACACCCGCTTGTAGAAATGCACCTGAGAAATCGCCATGTTGTATGGCTGTTGTTTTTTTAAGAAAACCATCAGTTTTATCAGAGTTAGACAAGTCGGCAGAGCCAACAATCATATTATCAACTTTTTCTGCTAATATAGAAAGCACAGTAGATGATGCAGCACGTGTTGCTTGATTTGACTTTTGCTCTATCTCTTTCCAGTTGATAGCTGGCAATTCACGGTTGAACCATTTTTTCTTTTTATCAGCTAGTTCTGGGTTTTCTTTTTCCCATTTAGCTATAGCTTCTTTCTTTTCAGCTACTATTTTTCTTAGTTCTTCTGCTCTCTTTTTATAAAGCTCCTCTACTTCAGGGAATATTACGAATGGTTTATCACTGTTACCACCCATTCCTTCAATAGTCTTAATCATGCATCCACCAGCAGCCGTTAGTGGTTGCCCGTGCATAGACACTTGTCCTTCAAAGAGTTCATTATCGGCTGTCAATGCACACTTACCCATTATGGTTTCACCAATTATAAGCGTAGGTTTTGACTTTTCAGCTTTAGCAGCTGTTAATGCTTTACGTATTTCTTTTACGTCATTACCATTAATTGTAATAACATTCCAGTTCCATGCTTCATATTTCTTAGCAACATTTTCACTGGTTACTGCATCTGTCATAGTTGACAGTTGTACACTGTTTGAGTCGTAAAACATGATTAAATTGTCTAGACCCAAATGTCCAGCAATTCTACCTGCTCCTTGAGATATCTCTTCTTGTATGCCACCATCCGAAATAAATGAATAGATAGTTTGATTCATGCTTTCACCCAAGCGATGTTTCAAAAACTTGGCAGCAATAGCAGCACCCACTCCGTAAGTATGACCTTGTCCTAAGGGACCAGAGGTGTTTTCGATGCCACGCATCACATCAATTTCGGGGTGACCGGGAGTAACGCTATCCCACTGACGAAATTGTTGTAAATCTTCTAATGAGAATTTACCACCTATACACAATACAGAGTATAGCATGGGAGACATGTGACCTGGATCTAAAAAGAACCTGTCGCGCGATTCCCATTTAGCATTATCAGGGTCATACTCTATAAATTCAGAAAACAGAACATTTATAAAATCTGCAGCGCCCATAGCGCCTCCGGGATGACCCGATTTAGCTTTTTCTACCATTGATAGAGATAAAACTCTAATATTGTTGGCAGCTTGGTTCATTAATTTGATCTCATTCATTGAATTAAATTTATTGTTCTTTTTTATCACTAAAAGAATAATCGTTAATTGTCCATATACCATCTTCTGCAAAAATTACATCTAGCCATTTTTCAGTCATATTAATACGGATGGCTAAATCTAAAATTGTAAAACGGCGCCTAATGTAAAGTGCACGATGGAATGTTTCTTTTAAATACTTTCTTGTAATGCCAATCTCTTCTGGTTCTGTAGGAACACCCACTACTTTAAAACATCTCTTTACTTCGGCGAATGGAATGAGTTGTTTCGATAGTTTTGCTTTAATTTGTGCCCAATCCTTTTTCAATAATGTAAGTTGATCCCTCAGCTCCTCTTTAGAGATGTACTTTGCTTTCATTTCTTCTACACCGATCTCCGGAAAATCTGTATTATTAAACATCTCTTTTGCACTTTGAGTGAAAAAATCAAGAGATGGCCACTTGCTGCAACATAATTCAACATCCAAATCCTCTATATTTGTCTCTAGCAGTTGTTCATAAAAAGCTGTAATAGCCAAAATGCCTATCGCCACCTGAAAACCGTGTGCTATAGGTTTATTATTATGTAAGTGATGCTCCATATCCCATAAGTGACTGAAGTGATGCTCTGCGCCTGATGCAGGACGGGTCGATTTTGCTTGTTGCATAGCTAGACCTGAAAGCATTAATCGCTCTGTCAATAATGCAAAAGCATCTCTTTCCCTATCGATAATCCCCTCAGGGTTTGATAATGATTTATGTAAGCCCCCTTGCGCTATACTCCATGCTTTTGGATTAATTGCTTCTACACCTAAACTGTCCGCAAGAATCCAATCTGCGCCTGAAGTAACCTTGGCAAATACATCGGCATATCCTGAAGCTGACATTGTAATGGGTGCATTTCGAACAATATCAACATCTACCAAGCAGGCTAATGGAGCTGGACAACTGAATGTCTGCTTTGAACCATTTAATGTAATAGATGCACCATATGCTGTATATCCATCTACTGAAGCTGCTGTTACTACACACATGTATCTTCTTTCTGTATTGTGCGAAGCCAACTTAGCAAGGTCATTAATAATGCCAGAGCCGATTGCTATGGGAATTGCTTTGGTTTTCTTTAGAAAAATGCTTAGTAGCTCTACATTCTCATAATTAGCAAGTAGTTCCTGATCGCTAAAAACAAACGGTGTATCTTGGGTAACCTGAAGTTCATCAAGTAAATCAGCAACTTTTTTTCCAAGAAGTTCATACATATATTGATCAGCAACAATCACTGCCGTCTCTCCAGGGAATTGATCTGCAAAGAGTTTCGCAACTTTATTAATTGCGTCACTCTCAATGACTAACGCCTTTGTTTCATCAACACTCTTCAGTGCTTCTTTTATTCTTAACATATTCCAAATTAATTATTTATATTTAAATCTTCTTACTCCACTCAGCCTTTTATTAATACTGCTAAAAGAATCATCGACTGTTATTAGAATCAGGATTTCTTAGTGTTTTGACATTTCCAGGAAGAGTGATAAAATTTGTTATTACTGCACTAATTAAATAAAGTGATGCCAAAACCCAAACTACACCAGTACTTCCTATTACACCAATAAATATTCCTACTATTGCTGGTCCAATAAAAACAGGTAATCCTGCTCCTAGGTTGAGAATAGACATTGCAGCTCCCTTTTCTCTCTTTACTAAAGATGGAACTAGAGCGGAAAGTGGAACATAACCAGCAAGCATAGCTCCCCAGATAATTCCGGTAATCATTAATGCAATAAAACTGTCGTTGAAAAGTTGAGGAGAATAATAAAAGAAAAGGGTAGAAAGAGCACAACCCACTCCTCCAAACCACATGATGGTATTGCGCCATCCTAAAGAGTCTCCAACAAAACCAAAAATCAAATTAAAGATTATATTACTCGTAAATATGGTACCCCATATTTGCAACCATTCGGTTGTAGAATATCCGTGTAGTGCCAAATAAGTGGGCAGAAAAACAGGAAATGCAAATTGTGCAGTTGTATTAATTATCCTAACTATACCTCCTAATAGCACTTTAGGTTCTTCGCGGACAATAGAAAACCCTTTTGTCAGTTCCTTTAACCGTGACTTAAAATCCTGTTTAACTACTTTCTTTTTCTCCTTTGTTAAAACAAGCACCAAAAAAGCTCCTATAAGCACCCAAACTACTGCACTCCATAGAGTATTAATATGTCCTATTCTTGGAATAGCCCAACTTGAATAGTATGCACCCAGAACGACTAAACCGCCAGTGAAAACGAACCAAAACCAACCTACAGCTCTACCTAAAGACTTAGCCGGACTAACATATGCTATCCAAACTAAGAAAGAGTAGGCGAAAAGCGGATATCCAAAGCCTCTAAAGGCATATGTTAATAGCATAACTCCAAAATCCATGTTTGGTAGCGCATATCCAACAAAACTAACAGTTCCCATAAGATACAGTATCAAACCGGCTAACATTGTTCTTTTAATTCCGTAAGCTTCAGCCAACACACCTGAAAACCAAGAAGAAATGGCAATTACAATACCATAAGCAGAAAAGAGGGTGGCTGATTGTTGCATCGTCAACCCTTTTTCAATGAGAAAGGGGCTTAACCATCCTTGCTCCATACCATCTCCCATCATAAAAATCAA
>CAZBVD010000075.1:5302-7932 GCA_964495235.1 uncultured Dysgonomonadaceae bacterium
GATAAAGCAATCATACAACGAACCCCATGTTTACGGAGTCTCTCTACAATCGAGTTGTTCCTTTCATTTATTGTGTGTCCCACATATGCAATTAGATTTTCCCATGGAACTCCAGATATTGCCATGTCTTCATACTCTTTTTCATTTCGTATCCATGCTGAAATCATTACATTGGGTAGTCTGTCATAATAATATCTCGCTTGCGCACCTGTATGAACAGTAAGCATAACATGTTGCTCGGCATCACACTCTTTTATGATATCAACTATCAACTTTAGCGGAACATCCTTTTTATCTAGGTTTAATACTGCTTTTCCAATACTCCATTTAATGGTCTCTTTTAGAGTTGGAACTCCAAATTTGGTAAGGTCACCTTGATAGTCCTTTAAGTTGAGAAGTTTTAGCTCTTCTAGTGTGTGATCTGATACTTTTCCAGTACCATTTGTTGTTCTGTCAAGTGTTGCATCATGCATTAAAACAACTGTGCTGTCTTTGGTCAATCTTGGATCAACTTCAAAAAATATATCTGGGATTAACCCTGTTGCATATTGCAATCCTTCCAATGAGTTGTCAGGATATTCTGTATGAAGCCAATAACCACGATGACCGCTAATAAGAATTGAACCATCACCAGTATACTTGAAAAAATTCTGAAGAGATCCTTTATAAGAAGTGGATGATTCGTTCAATTTTGTATTTGTACACTGGGTGAAAAATATACTTATAGATATAAGTAATAAATAGTTTAAATATTTGTATTTCATAATTTCAAAATGTTCAGTATTCTTTTACATTCTATCTTTTATTTTTTTATTCTGATAGAAAATTGATTGCTTCTCAATTAATTGTTCCTAGTTGGAGATATTTTTCATACAGTGCGTTGTAACAAATATGATTCTCTTTATTAGGATAATAGGTGTTACTTATTTTACTGCTCATTTTACTCTGTGCTTCTTCCAACGTTTTATAAAAACCAGCCGCTGTTGCAGCACATGTGGCTGCACCTAAAGCTCCAGCTTGTTCTGTAGTTGCAACGTTTATTGGCACACCTAATACATCTGAGAGTATTTGCATAACAAAAGGTGACTTTTTAGGAATTCCACCAACACATACTATATCGGCAATATTTAATCCTTCTTTTTTATAATGTTCAAAAATAGCTTTGGCTCCGAAAGTCGTTGATTCAACCAAGCTTTTAAAAATATCAGGCGCAGAAGTTGCCAATGTAATACCCGATATTACTCCTTTTTTTGTAGGATCTGAATAGGGTGAGCGTCTACCGTGTAACCAGTCTAATGAAACGAGAGAACTATCGTCAATAGGTATATCTTTGGCCTCTTCTGTTAACTTCTCCAAAATCTTACCCATAATTTGATCTTTCGTATCCTTTGGTATGATATCTCCATCCAAAGTCCATCCAAGAAGATTTCGAAACCATGCATAAATATCACCAAAAGCTGCTTGCCCTGATTCTATTCCTATCAAACCTGGAACTACAGAACCATCAACCTGTCCACTTATGCCAGGTATATCTTTATCTATAAGAAGATGAGGAGGAACAACAATGATATCGCATGTAGAAGTGCCAACAATCTTCACCATGGTCTCCGGTTTTACTCCAGCACCGATAGCTGCAGCATGAGCATCTACTATACCAGTCGAAATGACTATGTCATTAGATAAGCCCCACTCTTCTGCCCATTCATTTGTCAAAGTCCCTATATTTTTTTCATTTGTGTATGTTTGATCTGAAAGATGTTTTCTGAACATACTAAGTTGAGGATCCAACTTTGATAAAAAATCTTCAGATGGATATCCACCCCACTTTTCTGCCCACAAACATTTATGACCAGCTGCACATCTACTCCTCTTTACTTCTTCAGGCTTTAATATTCCAGTTAAAAGTGCAGGTATCCAATCGCATAATTCTATAGCAGCATAACCCGCATTACGAATGGTATTGTCATTACGTATTAAGTGTAAAATCTTAGCCCAAAACCATTCAAGTGAATAATTCCCACCCGAAAGAGATGTGTAGTCTACATGCCAACTTTTAGACAAAGAATTAATTTCATTTGCTTCTAGTATTGCTGTATGATCTTTCCATAAAACAAACATAGCGTTTGGGTTTTCCGAATATTCGGGAAGTAAAGCTAGAGGCTGTCCATTTACATCTGTAATAGCAATTGTACTCGCTGTTGTGTCTATACCAATAGCAGCAATATCATTAACTAATTCGGGAGGAAGTTCAGCTATAACATTATGAACTGCTTCTTTCAAAGAGTCTATATAATCATTTGGATGATGTCTATATTGACTTTCATTAGGCTTAGAATATAGTCCTTTCTTCCATCTTTTGTAAGAAGATTCTGAAACGGCAATCTCTTCACCATTTAATGCATCAACTACTAATGCTCTGCATGAGTCGGTTCCAAAATCAATTCCTATAGTAAGTTTTCTTTTCATGTTGTCTTTGTAAGGCATATTATGAAGTTCAAAGTTTGTTGACAAAGCAAAATAAACATCCGTTTTTAATTTTATTCCAACTAAGGAGTTATTTCTCATTGTCAATATTTTACATTAAATGCTTATTTGTTTTAAATTTCAGAGGTCTTATAAACAAGTTCCCT
>CAZBVD010000076.1:0-7815 GCA_964495235.1 uncultured Dysgonomonadaceae bacterium
GTGTTTGAGACCAACGCGTCTACCAATTCCGCCATCCGGGCATGTAGACTTATTTAGAGACTGCAAAAGTACATATATTTTTTGAACTGCAAAATTAATACACACTTTTTTATCATATTATTAAAAAATACTTTTTGAAACTACTAATTTGTGAACATCTATCAGTGAAAGGGTGTTATATAAAATAGTATGTCGCCTTATAAATGCTTACCTTTGTAAGTATAATAATCCAAGACAACTATTTATTATTTGAATTAGAGAATAATTTTTATAGATGAAAAACAATAATTACTGCATTATTATGAGTGGCGGTATTGGCAACAGATTTTGGCCATACAGCAATGGGAAAACCCCTAAACAGTTTTTAGATTTCTTTGGCACTGGCCGCTCACTACTTCAATCAACTTTTGACAGATTTAACAAAATAATCCCCACAGAAAACATATTCATTGTTACCAACGATGGGTATGCAGAAATGACTAAAGAGCAACTGCCTGAACTATCTGACGACCAGATTTTATTGGAGCCTATAAGACGCAATACAGCTCCTTGTATAGCCTATGCAGCCTTTCGTATTCAAGCTATCAACCCTGATGCAAATATTATAGTTGCACCTTCTGATCATCTGATTTTAAAAAGCGATCAGTTTATTGCAGATATAAACAAGGGATTAGATTTTGTGCAACATCACGATGTGTTGTTAACACTTGGCATAACACCCACCCGACCAGAAACAAGCTATGGATACATACAAGTGTGTGACGATGAAGTGGAAGGAGTGCAAAAAGTGAAAACCTTTACTGAAAAGCCCAATAAAGAGTTGGCACAAGCGTTTATTGATAGTGGTGAGTTTGTATGGAACTCGGGTATATTTATTTGGAGCCTGAAGTCAATTCTCAAGGCTTTTAGAGACCACCTACCCGATATATCAAAAAAGTTTAGCGAGGGCGCCCACTTATTCAATACTAACAAAGAAAAAGAGTTTATTGATAAGTGCTTCCCCTTTTGCCCTAATATATCTATAGATTATGGTGTGCTTGAAAAAGCAGATAATGTTTTTGTAATTATATCATCTTTCGGATGGTCAGATTTAGACTCATGGGCTTCGCTTCACGAAGCCTCTGAAAAAGATGAGTACAAGAATGTAAACTTGCACAACGAAGCAATTTACATAGAAAGCAATAACAATGTCGTAATAACTTCATCTAAAAAACTGGTGATAATACAAGGTTTAGACGATTACATTGTAGCTGAGTCTGACAACACTTTGCTCATTTGTAAAAAGAAGGACGAACATAGAATTAAACATTTTATGACTGATGCAAAATTCAAATACGGAGACGATGTATTATAAGCAATAGTCTCAAAAAAATAATAAACCTGCACATATACTACCATGTGCAGGTTTATTATTTTTTTACAGAATATCAATCAGTTTTCAGGGCATTATTCCAATCCTTCGGGTCTTAATGAGCTATGCAGTATGGGTTATTATTCATTCTTTGCAAATTATCATTTAAAAAACCTCCTTAAAAACAGAGCAACAATCTCAAAATTGATTATATTGTAAGCAAAAAAAAATAGATATACTATGACTATAAATATTTTCGCACTCCGTTTAGTTGCAGCAATGCTGGCTGGAGGTATTATTGGTTTAGAGAGACAGCGTAGCAATAAGAGCGCTGGAATACGAACCAATACATTGGTAGCAATAGGTTCTTGTATGTATGTGCTGGTAAGTGTAAATCTCTCTGATCATCCTGGAACAGACCCTTCAAGAATTATCAGTCAGATAATTACAGGTATTGGTTTTTTGGGAGCAGGGGTTATTTTGCAACACAAAGGAAGCATCAGGGGGCTCACCACAGCAGCCACAGTGTGGTGTAGTGCAGGTTTGGGTGTTTTGGCTGGGTTAGGCATGTTTTGGGAACTGGCAATATGTACTTCTGCAATATGGTTGGTTAACACTTGTCTTAAAACAGATAGATTCTTGCATCAAGTTGAGGATAATGAAGATGTGGATGCAGATAAAATTGCCAAAGAAGATGACGTTGTTGATTGAGCTATTAGTTAATGAACAGTGAGCAAATGAGCTACAGATATTGCCATTCTAATATGCAGTGGGAATCTGTTTAAAGAATGTGCAGCTACCAAGCAGATATCTCACTGGCGTTCAGATGATAGGGTGTTTAAGTGAGTAATGAAATCTGAGGAGTAAAGAGTAAGAAGAAACAGTCACAAGAGGGTTGATTTGGTTTTATGGTCTATTAATAAAGTGGCTAATTGTTGAAGGGTAATTAATAATCTCTGCAACAATTATGCCTTTGCAGCTTTTTTGCCCCAAACAGTATTCACTCAATGTATTGGAATCTATCACTACTTTTTTCTGCAGACTTGATGCATGAATAAAACCAAGTTTTCCATCTTCTTTTTGATAGGCTAAGCCCACATGCGAGGTGTCTAACCCCTCAACAGATGTTACAATGGCTACAACAGCCATGTGGGGTATATCTGTTGCCTTTGCGGCAATATCTTGCTTGGGTACGTAATAGAAACCTCCGCGATTGTTGATATTTTTCTCGGTATGTTTAATCTTTTCAAGCATGGCATCATCTTCTGCCAACTGCTTATAGGCACTGCGATGAGTGGACATAAAATTGATTTCTTTGGACTCTTTCACTCCTGAAAGCTCTTGACTCAAATCTTTAAGCAGCCCCATTGATTCATTATCAGCTATCCAATGCGATGTATAGTGTATTCGCGAAGAGTAATCCTCTACATCTCCCACATAGTATCTAATAAGTTGCAGCCAAGTTTTGAATGTTTCAAAAGACAGGTTTTTACTGAATACAGCATATGAGAGCGCCATTACATTCTCTACATAGGTAACACAATCCAGCCCTTCTAGATTAACCACCAACTGCTCTTTTTCGTTTATTTCTAAAGTACCCCCTACATAAGGTGTGTCTAAGAAGAAGTGAGCAGTTTGCTCTAACACTTTTTCAAATGGAGAATCTTTATAAGGGGTAATAAACGCTACATAACGGTTGAATATGGCTTCATTATTATCTACTACAAGTGCTTTTTGAGAAAAGAGTTTTGCAGAGAGTAATAGCAGCGTTAATAGAACAATAGTAGTTTTTTGTTTCATAATATTTCAATGAGTAAACAATGAGCAGTAAATAGTAAGCTATGAATAGTAAGGGACATAGAGTGATGAGTAAAATCACTCTACATCCTATGCCCCTATTCTGGCTCATCTTATAATAAAGAACAAGTCAGGATTTGCTCCTACAGTCTATAAATCAACAGTATAACTTTTAATTTTCAACTAACAGTTACTAAGCCTGTCGAAGTATTAACCATTAGCTAAGACCGTATACCTCTCCATCCACCACATCTATCCTCTCTGCTTGTGGACTTGCTGGTAAACCTGGCATACGCATCATTTCTCCTGCAATTGCCACAATAAACTCAGCTCCTTGATTGATCACAATATCATTTATCTTAAAACGGAAGTCTTTGGCTACACCATAAGCTTTTGGATCTGCAGAGAATGAATATTGAGTTTTAGCAATACAAACTGGGAATTTAGCCAGTTCTGTTCCAGCAATTTTTTTCAATATTTTCATTGCTTTCTCGCTAAACACCACATCTCGTGCACCATATAAGTTAAGTGCAATTTTCTCTACCTTTTGCTCAATAGAATCCTCATCATTGTAAGTAAATTTGAGCGGTTTTGATGGGTTGTTTTCAATAGCTTCAACTACAGCGTTAGCCAAATCAACAGCACCCTCACCACCTTTTGCAAAAGCTTCGTTCACCTCGAAGTACACATTATTTGCTTTACAGAAGTCTCTCACTACAGCTATCTCTTCATCAGTATCAGTTGCATACTTGTTAAATGCTACCAATACTGTTTGACCAAATGAGGCTAAATTTTCTAAGTGTTTCTTCAAGTTGTCGAGACCTTTTGTTAAGCCTTCTATATTCACTTCTTTAATATCTTGCTCTGAAACGCCACCATGCATTTTAAGACCTTGTGCTGTAGCAACAATAACTGTTAGTTTTGGCGACAAACCACTCTTTCTACACTTAATATTGAAAAACTTCTCAGCACCTAAATCAGCACCAAAACCAGCTTCAGTAATTACATAGTCACCATAGCTCATACTCATTTTGGTAGCCAACACAGAGTTGCAACCATGTGCAATGTTTGCAAACGGACCACCATGTACAAATGCTGGTGTGTTTTCTGTAGTTTGCACCAAATTAGGGCTGATAGCATCTTTCATCAATACAGTGATAGCACCCGCAATACCCAAATCTTTTACTGTAAAGGGTTCGTCTTCGTGTGTGTATCCAAGCAATATATTTTCTATTCTACGGCGTAGATCTGCTTCGTTTTCTGCTAAACAAAGTATAGCCATAAGCTCAGATGCTGCAGTAATATCAAAACCAGCCTCTAAAGGAACACCATTTCCTGGGCCTAAACCTGTGGTGATATAACGCAAACTGCGGTCACTAACATCAAGAACACGTTTCCACAACACTGTTTTTATTCTTTTCTCGCATCCTTGGTTGCGCATTATGTAATTGTCTAACAGGGCCGAAATAGTGTTGTGTGCAGAAGTAATTGCATGAAAATCGCCTGTAAAATGCAGGTTTATATTTTCCATTGGCAACACCTGAGAGTAACCACCACCAGCAGCTCCACCTTTCATGCCAAATACAGGACCTAATGAAGGTTCGCGAAGGGTAACAATAGCGTTCTTTCCTATTTTGTTTAATCCCAATGCCAAACCAATAGATACAGTTGTTTTACCAACTCCTGCCTTGGTGGGAGTAATAGCTGTAACTAAAATAAGATTACTCTTGTCTATGTGGTCTTTTCTCATTAAACTTAGTGGAACTTTAGACATGTGGCGTCCAAAACTCTGTATTTTCTCGCGCTCCATTCCAAGACGTTCACCAACTTCTTTGGCTTTTAGCAACTTTGCTTCTTTTGCAATTTGAATGTCTGATTTCATTGAATATCGATTTAGTTATTAATTTATTTGATACTGATAATTATTACTGAAAAAACAGACAATAGAGAACAAGCCTCTATTATACTACATATAAAGGCTCAAGGTGTATATCTTTTAAGTAGAATTTGCGTATAAACCATGAACCTTATTCTGCTTTGTTCTTTACATAACAAAGTTAATGTTTTTTTTAATGAAATAGAATATTTCACATACATAGAATCTATATGCATATAGGCTGTATGTATAATGCATCATCACCAACAATTATTGGCTTCGTTGAAATATAGTTCTCATTATTCATAATTAAGTAATAGGTCGCCGGTTTTAATCCAACCTTTACGTTGCATATAGTAAAAACACAATAGGCTTATTAATGCAGGTGTTAGTATATGAAAAACTAAAACCATGAGGAGTGTACTCAAAGAGAAACCCATGGTTTCTAATGCCATAAACTGTCCAACCAATCCACTTGTACCCATTCCTGCACCAGCTTCATTATTAGTCATCCTGAAAATACCAACAGCAATGGGCGCTGTAAACACTCCTGCCAAAGTTGGAGGAATAAGGATAAGTGGGTTCTTTACAATATTCCCGATTTGCAACATAGAGGTTCCCAACCCTTGAGCTATTAATCCACTGACCCCATTTTCCCTAAAACTGATAGCTGCAAACCCTATCATTTGAGCAGAACAACCAATAACAGCAGCACCAGCAGCCAATCCATCTAACCCTAGCATAAAAGCAATTGCAGCGCTTGATATGGGTGCTGTTAAGGACAACCCCATAATTGTAGCAACTATAATTGACATAACAAATGGTTGTTGCTCAGTTGCCCAATTAACCAGTGAGCCAAGAGATATCATAAAACTATTAATAGGAATTCCCACAAAAGTACCCACATAATACCCAACAAGTACTACAATTAATGGAACAACAATGATATCAACCTTTGTAACCTTATATACAAGCTTCCCTACTTCAACTGCAAGCAAGGCTGTTACATAACTTCCAACAGGACCGCCAAGCGACCCTCCGAATGCACCAACAAAAACGGCTGAGAACAAAACTAAAGGTGGTGCTTTTAAACTGTAAGCAACAGCTACACCTATAGCTGCTCCCACAATTTTAGAGTCCATGGCAAACTGCCCCATCTCAATAAAAGATGCTATATGTAACTGTTGGCCCATTGTTTTTACAATTAATCCAATCAGCAGAGATGAAAAAAGCCCCAATGCCATATAGCTCAAAGCATCTACAAAATAGGCCTTGGGAGAGAGTGTGACTCCTTTACTTTTTAAAAACTGTTTCATTGTTTAGTTTTATATTTGAAAAAACAAGTAGTTTATTTTTTCTTTGCTAACTTATCTTCAAGCATTATCAACTGGTCTCGGAGTTGTGCAGCTTCCATAAATTCTAATTCCTTTGCAGCTTGATTCATTAGTCTACGTGTTTTTTCAATTAGCTTCTTCAAATCCTCTTTGCTATCGCCATAGCTTTCAGCAACATCAGGTTCTGCTACATTTCCATAAAAGAAATCTGGTTCTATGTATGCATTTGGCTCTGCAGTTTTAGCAAACTGACCAAGAGACGAATCTCGCTTCATTTTACTTATCTGAGTAGGCGTAATGCCATGCTTGGTGTTGTATTCAATCTGCTTTTCTCTGCGTCTTTCTGTCTCCTCCATGGTTTTTCTCATGCTCTCTGTCATCTTATCGGCATAAAATATGGCTCTGCCGTTTACATTACGTGCAGCTCGTCCCACTGTTTGTGTAAGCGAACGGTGAGAACGCAAGAAGCCTTCTTTGTCGGCATCTAAGATTGCTACAAGCGAAACCTGTGGAAGATCTAATCCTTCACGCAATAGGTTCACGCCAATAAGCACATCATAGAGACCATTGCGCAAATCATCCATTATTTTCACGCGGTCAAGGGTTTCCACATCAGAGTGAATGTAATTACACCTCACGCTGTGTTCGGTTAAATAATCTGTCAGCTCCTCAGCCATGCGCTTAGTAAGTGTAGTAACCAATACACGCTCATCTTTTTCTACCCGCAACTGTATTTCCTCCATCAAATCGTCAATCTGATTGAGTGTAGGACGAACATCGATGGGTGGATCTAACAAGCCTGTAGGCCTAATTAATTGGTCAACTACAACTCCTTCAGATTTTTCTAACTCATAATCGGCAGGTGTAGCACTCACAAATATAATTTCTGGAGTGATGGCTTCAAACTCTTCAAATTTGAGCGGGCGGTTATCTATAGCTGCAGGCAAACGGAAACCATATTCTACTAAATTTATTTTTCTTGAACGGTCGCCACCATACATAGCCCTAATCTGAGGGATGGTTACATGGCTTTCATCTATCACTGTGAGGTAGTCTTTGGGGAAGAAATCTAACAGACAGAAAGGTCGTGTGCCTGGCTCTCTACCATCAAAATAACGTGAGTAGTTTTCGATACCCGAACAGTATCCAATTTCTTTTATCATCTCCACATCAAAGGTAACCCGCTCGTAAAGCCTTTTTGCTTCAAGTGGTTTGCCTATAGATTTGAAAAACTCAACTTGTTTGCCAAGATCAATCTGTATTTCATCAACAGCTCTAAATATACGCTCTTTTGTGGTAACAAAAAGATTGGCAGGGAATATGCGATATGAGTCTAATCGCTCTATTGTAACACCCGTTATTGGGTCTATACTCTCTATGCTCTCTATTTCATCGCCCCAGAATATGGTGCGTATTATATAATCGTGATAGGCTAAGAATACATCCACAGTATCGCC
>CAZBVD010000077.1:0-7798 GCA_964495235.1 uncultured Dysgonomonadaceae bacterium
TATCAAAAAACACTTGCATTTGAGATGTGCTGTAGCTTCTAACTATAGCTTTCGCTTCAGGCGTAAGCGCCGATGATGCAAGAAGCAAATCTTGTTTTGCATCAATCTCTTTATTCAAACGATTGATTTCATCTTGATTTTCAGCAACTACGGTCGGAGCAGACAACATACTCACTTGCTGTTGCAACGAGTCTATTTGCCATCTCAACTCACCATTGTTGCCAGCATTTGCCATAAAAGGCATTGCGCCTACCAACTGAGCATCTGTTTGATATGGATAATACTGCCCATCTTCTCCGTAATAGCCAGGAGCTATTATATTTGTAGTGTTTCCAACACCTGCATATCCTGCAATATTATTGAGGCGCGAAGTGAGCACTTCAACCTCTCTCATCAACTCATCTCGCGACATAGACTGCAAAGGTGTTGTAGTGCTTAATGGAGCAATAGCTCTTGTAGCAGCAATATTGTTTACACCATATGTATTTAATGAGGAGAAAGGGGTGTTGAGTCCTTCTAAATAGATGTTTTCTAATTCAAATTCTATTTTATCTTTTCTAGCATTAGCTATCTTTTCTAGAAATTTGATTAGATCTGATTTAGATATCACAATCTCGCCCTGCACTTCTTTTGATATAATAGAACCTGGAGAAACAATAGAGTCCGTTTGAGCACAAAGCCCAAACGCACCTATTATCAATAAAGATATAATTAATACTGTTTTAATTTTCTGGAACATAATAGTTTGTTTATTAATGCCTTTTTTAGAAAGCAAATCTATAACCTAATGAAATTAGATTATTATCGAAGAATTTTCTTGAGGTATATTCAACAAACAGACTTCCATTTCCTATATCTATATAAGTACCAGCAATCATGTTAACTCCAAAATCAAAAGTATCAATTTTATTAAGTCCTAATCCTATCCCAACATAAGGAGAAAATATTGATAGATTGTTTACTATCAATGGGTAGGTAACGTTTGCATTTAAACCGTAAGCAACTTTACTACCTATACCAAAATACAAATCAGGAGCAAACACAAATCTTGAGCTTGAGAAACCATAATTAGCTTTTATTCCGAAAAGTAATGATGACCCATCTCCAAAATTCATACCTAAGAATGGTGATAAACCATTGTATATAACCCATGAAGTTGCACGTCCTTGCAATCCGTCTTGCATACCACTTTGACTGCCTACATAAGAAGACGTCGTATTGCTGCCTCTCAATTGAGGTTGTGGTGCTGGATAAGGTGTTTGGCCACCTCCTGGTGAAAGAATAAATGTTCTGTCAGAACCTGCAGAAGGTTGTTGTCTGTATACATTATCTATTCTTCTTGCATTTTCTTCAATCCTTTCATCTACTCTTCTTGAGCTTTCTTCAATTCTATTGCTAATGCGTCTCATCTCTTCTATTAACTCCTTATTACTGTTGTCAATTCTTTTTATAACAGACTCTTCTTGAGACCTTATAGCATCTACTTGAGCAGCGCTTTCTTGTTGTTGTAGAGTAGCTACTGCAGGTTGCTGTGCAATTCTTGCAGGGCCTCCACCCATTATAAGTCTTTCTAATCTATCAAGACGCTCTTCTGGAGTTTCTTTTTTCAAAACCGGAGCACCCACACCTTGAACAACTTTATCTACTAGAGACTCTAACTCTTGAGGAGTTAATCTAATCATAGTTTGATCTTCTGACCTTGTAGAGGTAGCAGGAGTTGTAAAAACAGCTTTAGTAGATGCACTATCTGCAGTAGCTGTATATGTTTCAGGTACAATTGTTGAAGCAACTACTACAGGAGTTTGTTTAGTTTGAGCTTCTATTTTTGCTTCTTCTATTGTTGCAACTAAATCTGTTTCTAAACGTTGTTTTTCGTTCATGATTTGTGCAGCCTTCACAGCATCGTTGGCTTCATATGCTCTATCGAGTTCTTTTTTCAACTCTGCTATACGTTGCTCATACATCATTGCTTTATCGCTCACTCTTTGGTCTATATAAGAATCTAAAGCTCTATTAGTTTGCGCTTTTTTACCTATATTGAATTTCAAACCTCCATTGAACATGGTGTGCTTTTTCAAATCTTCAGTAGATCCTAAATCTTCTGGTTCTTTATCTGTTGTGTACACTATGTTAGCAGCACCAAAAAGCTCAACGTAATTAGTTATTGGAATAGATAATCCCAACCCAGCTTTTGCAAAGTAGCCAGAATTAGTTAGCTGTAGAGGATCATCTCCTACATAGCTACCATACACATTCATATAACCACCACCCACTGTTAAATAAGGTACTATACCAGTTGCAACATTTAGCTTTGCAATAAAATCAGCTCCATACATAGCCATTTTATCAAAGTCGAATGATACCTTTTCATCTTCAGCAGATCTATAGTAAAAACCACGCAACCCTACATAATCATTGAAGTCTACTCCCAAAGATCCTCCTAATAAATAGGTGTCGCGCATATTGGTAGAATTATCAAAATTGATGTAAGCTAATCCTGGCTCAAATACTAAGCGAAGACCCGACAAGCCACTTTTGCTTTGTTGACTCAAAGCTCTTTCTAAAGCAGTATACTTATCAGGGTTCTTGCCACTTAAATAAAATTGGATACCTAGATTTACCGACCAATTCATCATGCGCTTTTCTTCCATTTCGAATATATCATCTTCAAATCCACTCTCCATCAATAAAGTAGTTGGATTATAGTTGAAGGCATGTAGTTTGGCTCCTAAATTAAGCGAAACTCTATCGCTTATACTATACTTAGTTCCCAAACCAGCGGTAAGGTATATTTGCTCATCCTTAATATCATTGAATTTAAGTTTTTGAACTCCTGTACCTATAGTTAAGAATGGTTTGAAAAGTGTTGCAGTAGGGATATTGGCTTTAAACTCACCACCCCAACGAGAAACATCTACGTCAATGGCATTGAATTCGCCTAACAAATTATCAATATTAAAGCCTCCAAGCTTACTCTTTGAATTAACAGATTGCTCGTAAACACCTCTCAACTCAAGGTTACGACCTAATCCAATACCAAGCATGCCACCCACCATTGGGGCATCTTTAATAAACATCTGACTGTCCCACCATGTATAGTTTGCGGTAGGAGTCAAATTAAGACTAATGTCACTTACTTGTCCTTTTACTTGAAAAGCAGTGAGCAGCAAAAGACCTAAATAAAATAGTTTTTTCATTTTTTATAATATATGTGTAATGTGTAATTTTAACGAATAAGGGTTTAATCATTTTTAGATTAGACCCTCGTATAACAATCTATATTGAAATAAGTTTAATTAAGAGTATATTTAACATAAACCGAGTGTTGAAAACTCCTTAGAAAGTATACAATATCGGTTGATTTATGCGCTTTGCATCAACGCAAAGCAAGAATGTGAATAATATGGGTTAAAGTAGAGCAAAACACCAAAATGCTTATAAGTATAAAAGACCATTGTATTTTATACAACAGCCTTTTCTTCACTAGAAAGTATATGACTCCTGGAATTTATTAACACGCACAAAAAAGATAGTATATAAACCATGATATACATACTTCGTAAAACTGCGAGTTATTTTTCTTTTTCTATTACTAAACTCTCATTCCAGCTAAAGTTTTTATTTCGGTCTCCAACTCTTTTATTTTTGCCAAAAAAGGGTTGATTGCCATTTTCTTTAATTTTCTTAGCTTTACTGTTTCTAGCATTTTCTCTTCCAATTGGGTTAGAGAAGCAAGAGCCTCTTCAAAAACTTGCAACAACTCTTCAGCTTCTCTTGTTTGAGCTCTTACTAAATGGCTTTGAACTGCCAGAGAGAGAGTTTTCACCTGTTCAGTTTCCTCAGAAACTTTATCTTCAGGCACTTCACTAATTAATGCATGTATATCGGTTGCTAGATCTAAGCTAACTTGTAATAATCTTCTTTTCATATTATTGTTTGTACTGTTTGTACTGTTTTTAAAACTTGTAAGTGATTGTATTGTAAGTGTGTAAATTGGCAAGATAAATATCTCGGCGTATCTCTCCATAAAAAAGGTCAAGACTTATCCTGACCTTTCAATTTTTTTTTACAGAAAAAAAATGCTCCTTATGCTGGATGTATTGCATCGGTTGGACATACTTCTGCGCATGATCCACAGTCTGTGCAAGCTTCAGGATCGATTACATAGATATCGCCTTCAGAAATAGCATCTACAGGACACTCGTCAATACAAGTACCGCAAGCAATGCAATCTTCATTTATTACGTAAGCCATAATGAATAGTTTTTTAATTGGTTAGTATAATAGTTTTGATCAATTTAGTTTGAAACAACTATGCAAAATTACAATTAATTTTATTATAACCTAAATATTTGAGGGTTAATTAATAGTTAATGGTAAAACACAAGCTAAAAAAAACCGCTATAAGGCTAATGTTGTAGCGGTTATGCAAGCATTAAGTATTATATGTGCAATATATAATAATACCAAGCAGCAAACGCCTATATACCACTACTCTTTATGTGTGTAAACACGGAACAAGAGCATTAATTTTTAATCTCCGAGTATTTTTTTCTTCTTCTAAAGTAGAAATCAAAAAGCATAGACCCCTTATACAATTGTGGAATGTTTTTTTGAACAGTCTTCTGCAAATTAATCTTTCGTTTCTGCTTAAATAATGGTCTCATTTTAATAAAATCTAAATAAGCAGTTGCCACTGCCTTTGCATGTTTCCATTTACCCTCTACTGCAAAGTGTGTAGCAGCAGCTAAATCTAAGGTCACACGCATAAACAATACCTCTATTAACATTCTAAGAGGTGCGTTTTTATATATCATCAAGAGGTTGTTGCGGAAGTTGAGATGTACTTTGCGCGGACTTTCACTATGGAGCGATGCTCCACCCACATGATAAACTACAGATTGAGGTAAACAAAAAATATTTTTTCCACGAGCAAGCAATCGCCAACAAAGATCTATCTCTTCCATGTGAGCAAAGAAATAGCTATCAAGGCCTCCGGCCTCCATATAATCTACCCTCCGCATACACAGACAAGCACCTGTTGCCCAAAATATTTCTATAGGTGCATCGTATTGCCCCCTATCCTTTTCCAAGTGATGTAATATGCGTCCTCTACAAAAAGGATACCCATATCTATCAATAAACCCTCCTGCAGCTCCTGCATACTCAAACATAGATTTATTGGCAAATGATAGAATTTTCGGTTGCAAAGCAGCTGTTTCTGGATGTTTTTCTAAATGTTCTATCATTGGATTAAGCCAATTGGGCGATGTTTCCACATCAGAATTGAGCAACACTACATATTTTGAGTCAACTTGCTGCAATGCTCTATTGTACCCTTCTGCAAAACCATAGTTTTTATCCAGCAGTATAAGTTTCACTTGCGGAAACTGATGCTTCAGAACCTCCACAGAATTGTCTGAAGAGTTGTTGTCGGCCACTATTACTTCGCAGTCGTCTGTTTGGGTATGTTTCAATACTGAAGGTAGAAATTGTTTTAGCAGTTTTGCTCCATTCCAGTTTAATATCACTACAGAAGTTTTTTTCATTGCTCAGTTTTTTTCATTGCCCAGTTTTTTCTCCGACTCTTTCTTTTTTGCAAACTTCCATCTATTGTGCGACCACAAGTAGTAAGCAGGATTGCGAAAAATAGTTTGTTCAAGTTTTCGCACATACATTTCTGTAATAGCAAACTCTGGTTCTTCGGAAGCGTTTGGCGAAATAACTGAGAATGTGCCTTTGTAGTGTCCACGCTTTATTTTTTCAATGTCAAGGTAAGCTACAGCAAATTTTGCCTTACTTGCAATACGCTCTGTACCAGTCAAAAATAGCGAGTCTTGATTCAAGAAAGTAGTCCAATACTCATCATAATATCTTGGTGGACGTTGATCCGAAATAAAACCATATATAACCTGTTTCTTTTCGTTGCGAAGATTTACAATGGCTCGCATAGTCTCTTTTCGCTCAATATTTAGTGAATTGAAACGTGTTCGTATTTTTTTAAATATCTCATCAAAAGATTTATTGCTAATGAGCTGGTATATTTGCGCCTTTATCATCTCTTGAGGCATGTGTAAGCCAATAGATGTTACCCACTCCCAATTGCCATAGTGCCCCAAATACAAAATACACGACCTATTATCTTTCATTATTTCGGCCAATACTTCATGTCCGTGAAACTCCATGCGTCTTCTCATCTCTGCGTCAGAAATATGTAGCAGTTTGATAGTTTCAAAGAAGTAGTCGCATAAATGGCGATAAAATTGTTTCTCTATCTTAATAATCTCCCTCTTTGTTTTATCAGGAAAAGAGTTAGACAAGTTCTTTCTTACCATCTTCCGCCTATAGCCTACAACATAATAGACAAGAATATATAGAATATCTGCAAAAACAAATAATACCCTTAGGGGCAATAATGCATGCAGTTTTAGCCATCCATATATAAGATGGTAACCCAGTGGTTTTTTATTCATTTTGCGAAATAGTTATTTGTGCTTCCATGGTCATAGTTTCTGGATCAAGGTCTCCAATTGTTACATCCACAATCTCGTTTACAAAGGATTCGGTATACGGAGTGGCAACCTTTACATAGTTCTCCGTAAAGCCAACCATTGCGTGTCCATGTCTTGCACTTTCAAACAACACTTTTTGAGCAGTGCCTTTGTTTTCATTGTAAAATGCTTGCAGTTTCTGTTGCGACATATCTAGCAATATTTTGCTGCGTTGCTGTTTCACTTGTGGGTCAACAGGATTATCTATTTCTAATGCTTTGGTGCCAGCACGCTCCGAATAGGTAAATACATGCAGCTGAGACATTGGCAGCGACTGAATAAAGCGTTTTGCATCTTCAAAATACTCATCCAATTCGCCACGAACCCCCACAATCACGTCAACACCTATAAAGGCATGTGGCATCACCTCTTTTATTTTCTCTATTTTATGGGCAAAAAGTGCAGTGTCGTATTTTCTTTTCATCAACTTAAGCACCTCATCGCTTCCAGATTGTAACGGAATATGAAAATGAGGCATAAATCTTTTGGAGCTGGCCACAAATTCAATTATTTCGTCGGTCAACAAGTTTGGCTCTATCGAAGATATTCTAAATCGCTCTATACCTTCTACATTGTCTAAAGCTTTTACTAAATCAAAAAAGCTCTCGTTAGTAGATTTCCCAAAATCGCCAATATTCACTCCAGTTAGCACAATTTCTTTGCCACCATTGGCTGCTACATCTTGGGCTTGAGCTACTAAGCTACTAATAGAGCCGTTTCGGCTACGTCCACGTGCAAAGGGAATGGTGCAATAGGTGCAATAATAATCGCAGCCGTCTTGCACTTTCAGGAAATGACGGGTCCTATCGTCAGCCGAGCACGATGGTGTGAATTCTCTTATCTGATTTGTTTTAGTAACAAAAACCTCGCCCATGTCGTTTCCATTACCACCATTCTTACTCTTGTCAAACTGACTAATATAGTCCAATACATCCATTTTCTGATCAGACCCCAAAACCATGTCCACCCCCTCTATCTCTGCAATTTCGGTTGGTTTTAGTTGTGCATAACAACCAGTTACTAGAACAATAGCGTCTGGGTGTTGTTTAATCATTTTACGAATGGCTTGACGAGATTTCTTGTCTGCCAAATCAGTAACCGAACAAGTATTAATAACACAAACATCAGCATTTTGCCCCTTTTGCGCTTTCGCAATGCCAGCTTCAGCCAATTGTTTGCCTATTGTTGATGTCTCTGCAAAGTTTAGCTTACACCCTAAAGTGTAGTAAACAGCAGTTTTATTTTCG
>CAZBVD010000078.1:0-7760 GCA_964495235.1 uncultured Dysgonomonadaceae bacterium
AATGAGGTAAGAAACCTCATTCGAGATCGAAAAGCTATACAACTTCGCAGCCATCTTACAGAGATGTACGATGCCGACATAGCCGAACTAATGGATGATTTAAACGATAAAGTTTTGGCTTTATTGTTATTTAGAATGCTTCCTAAACTAAAGGCTGTAGAAGTTTTCTCCTACTTAAGTATCGACAATCAACGCGAAATTATAAATGCAATAAGCGAAGACGAGCTCCCCTACCTTATAGATAATATCTTCTTTGACGATGTTATTGATATGATTGAGGAGATGCCAGCCGAGTTTGTAAACAGAGTTTTAATAAACATACCTCCCGAAAAAAGAAAACTTGTAAACCAATTTCTCAACTATCCCGAAGACTCTGCCGGGGGCTTGATGACTATTGAGTATGTTAGACTCACAGAAAACATGACTGTAGAGCAGGCATTGAAACATGTGCGAGAAATAGGATTGAAAAAAGAAACTATCTACACTTGCTATATTACCACAGTTCATGAGAGGCTAATAGGCATAGTTTCGCTGCGCGCATTGGTTACAGAAGACCCCAATGAGAAGGTAGTAGACATAATGGAAAGAGATATCATTGTGGTAAACACATATGATGATCAAGAGATTGTAGCAGATAAATTTAAACGATACGATCTTTTGGCTATTCCTGTTGTTGACAATCAAGGCCGACTAACAGGTATTATTACTGTTGACGATATTATTGATGTTATGGAGCAGGAAGCCACCGAAGACTTCCAGATAATGGCCGCCATGACACCTTCGGAAGAAGAATACCTTGGCACAAACATTTTTGTATTGGCTAAACACAGAATTATTTGGTTGCTAGTGCTGTTGATATCAGCTACATTTACTGGGTCAATTATGAAGAGCTTTTCCGATACCCTCGAGTCGCTCATTCTGCTTAGTATGTTCATCCCCATGCTCATGGACACTGGTGGTAATGCAGGTAGCCAAAGCTCCACACTCATTATTCGTGGACTAGCAACTGGCGATATAAAACTAACCGATGTATTTAAAGTGCTCAGAAAAGAATTTCTCATTAGCCTTATTTGCGGTGTTATACTATCGGCTTTCAATTTTGCAAGAATACTTATTTTCGAACCCCAAGTACCCACTCTAATTGCAATCACAGTTTCGGTTACTTTAATAACCACTGTAGTAATGGCAAAAGTAATTGGCGGTCTGTTACCAATTGCTGCTAAAAAAATGAAGCTAGACCCTGCAATTATGGCCGGCCCCCTCATCACCACTATTGTTGATGCTTTAAGTTTAATTATCTATTTCAATATTGCACAAGCGATGTTGAATATTTAGGAAGTGAGTGAAGGGTGAAGGCTGATTCATTAGAATAGAGCTGTAGAGGCGAATTGCATTCGCCCTTTCTCAATAACAATGCACAGGTTTGGCAGACACTGCGCCAGTAAATAAATAATAATACAGCCACTCGCATACCTTGCCGCTCCTGAACCAATATTTTCGTTTGGGTTGATTTAATAAAATCAATATAAGATAACTAGCAGAGGTGTTGTGTTTATACAATTGGCTACACAAGAATTTGGCCACTATCATAGGCAATCGTTATCATAGAAGACGCACACACACCAATGAAATAAGATAAAATTTCATGAGGCAAGCAATTGATAATGTCAAAACAGAACGGTATTGTAGGGGGTTTACTGAGCCTGTTGAAGCACCAATATTAATAACAATTTTCTGGCACAATTAAAGCATAAAAAAGTAGGCAGCTCATAATGAACTGCCTACCCAAGTTGCCTTTAATTAAAACACTTAAATTACTGTTTCAACACTCCGTCATAAACATTCTGCTCCCAATTTAAAAGATTTCTTTCAATCTCAGGAATTGGCAAAGCATAAAACTTTGAAGTTGGAGATAAGGTGTAAGTTATTATATCAGTTTTAGAATCGTAAATATTATCAAAACTCTTTTTAGTTATTGTAACCTGTTCTCCCTCAATCTGATTATATCTTTTTAAATCATACCATCTCATACTGATTGCTAGCTCTCTTCTACGTTCATTTTTAACATCAGATAGCGTTCCAGTTATATTATTTGCAACAGCAATATCTTCAGCATTAAATCTCTTAGCTCTTAAAGTCTTTAATTCTGCTACAGCTGCATCAGTGTTATTTGCTCTTGCAAAAGCCTCTGCCTTTATCAAATACATCTCTGGTGTTGAAGGTCCTACCAAGAAAGAGCTACCGCTAGATTCAAACTTATAATAGCTTTTTGCATCAAGTTCAGTCAACCCTTCATCTTCCAATACCTCTGGCAATGTAGAAACAGTAACATATAAATAGTTGTTATCAATCAACTTAACTCTTCGCAAATCTTTTTCATCATATAAATTATAAAGATTTTGCGATACAGGCATAGCATCAATATATGCTGAAGGTTTATTTATCATAACCGGAAAGTAGCATTCTGCAAAATTATCTGCATTTCTTGAATTTTCGGTCATTTTTAATCTTTTCCATTTCTTTGATGGTTTATTAGCAACATCCAGCACAGTTGTTTCAAAAAGAGGATCAGTACTATAATCAACAAGCGTATTATGATGATTAAGCGCCATTTGAGCATAGCTTGCAGCTTTATCATAGTCGGCTTGCGTTTGGGCTTTATACAACTCCACTCTAGCTCTAAGTGAGTAAACAGTACCCACAGTTATTCTCCAGTTTCGTTTAATATCAAAACTTGTTTTACCAAGTTCATTTAAAGATTTTTCCGAATCCTCTAAATCCTCAATTATTCTAGACATAGTATAGTTTACGTCTTTTCTTTCTGTTGGATCAGTAGGATCTGTGTTGTCTCTATAACCAATACCAGGAGTTTTACCATTATCTACATTTGGGTGTAGAGCATACTGCACTAATAGTTGAAAGTGATAAAAGGCTCGGTAAAATTTTGCTTCGGCAATAAGCTGTTGTTTAAGTTTAGCATCACCAGTAACTTTATCACTATATTCTATTATTGTATTTATTGTAAAAAACTTAGTCCAACTGGTAGCCCAGTCGTAACTATCGGAATAGATATTAGTGTATGTTTCCTTATCCCATACACCTAAAGCAACACGCTGACCAGCACCAGGAAAAATCTTATATAAATTTGGACTTATTTCAATATCATCCGATGCAAAAAATGTTGAGTACCATGTAAGCCCAGCGTTTCTTGTTAATCCATCATTATTTAAAAGAGGATCTAATTGTGATACATCTTGTATGATATCGTTTCCACTAACATTCGGGTTTACATCCAAAAAGTCGCTGCATGATTGAGTCATCAAGATAAGCACAACTGTAAATGCAAATATTAAATTCTTCATATTTATATTCATTGTTATTATTATTTTTATTAAAAGTTCAGTTTAAGACCCAGTGTAAATAACCTTTGAGGCTTCACAGAACGTCCTCTTATATAATCTGGATCTATACCCTTGCTATTAGCAGTCCAAAGCATACCTACATTCTTTACTTGTGTATAAATATTAAAATTATATTGACCTGAACCAATTATAACAGGCAAATCATACCCTAGATAAATTTCTTCAAATCTTATGTGATCTGCTTTCTCAATCATATATGTAGATGGAGCAATTAAATTAGCATACCACGAATATTGCCAAGATGAGCTTAATAAAGGAGCAGTTGTAGCATTTGGCCAAGGACGTCCAATAAATGGTTCCTGAGGATCGCCTTCGTCCCAACTTGTTCCAATAGACTTGCGATAATTAATTTGGTTAAAACCTCTAATTGCTGTATCATCGCCTCTATTGAATACATGACCAAACTTGCCCGACAAAACTGCCATTAAAGTAAAATTCTTATACTTTACTGATGTTGAATAACCAAATAGTGCTTTTGGAGTTAAAACACCTTGATAGTATAAGTACTCATTATCGTCTGCACTTTCGCCTGGTTTTAAAGTATATGGTGCAAAACCTACAGGGTTGTTGGCAGGAACATCAACAGTTAAAGTAGATCCATCTTTTCTTATTACATTTATAAAACCTTCAGGAGAGTATCCTAACTTAAAAGCATATACTCTATCCATGGGCTTACCAACTTGATATGTTTGCTCACTACTAAATCCAGTAAATGCTTCTAAAATATCTGACGCATAGTCATACTTTAAAACCTTACTACCATTGAATGTGAGATTTAAGTTGTTTGACCATCTAACAGATCTTTTAATATTGATATCTGAATTAAGCGATATCTCAACCCCTCTATTTCTTACTTCACCACCATTCATGATAATACTAGATGTTCCTTGTTTTAAATAAGACACCTTCACAGGAGAGAGTAAATCATAGGTAAGCTTATTATAAAAATCTACAGATCCATAAAGTATATTTTTATAAACCGAAAAATCAAATGCAGCGTTAAAAGTTCTAGATTTCTCCCATGTTAGAGAAGGATTTCCTCTTGAAGAGATAGCATTTATTGGCTCATAATTCATGGAGCTATTTGGTGTACGTGAGGTTATTGTTGTTAAAGAAGAGGTTGTAGTTTTACCTGCAGCAATACCGCTTTCACCGTAAGATGTTCTTATGAGTAATCTGTCTAACCAATCATAATTTTTAGCAAAAGTTTCTCTCTTAATATTCCAACTTAGACCTACTGACCAAAATGGCGAAAATTTGTTTCTTACTTTATCAGAAACAAAATTTGAAGCATCTGTTCTCAGGCTTAAAGATGCAGTATATTTATCATCAAATGTATAAGCAGAATTAAAATAAGCAGAAAAATATCTATCAGATTGAAGAGACTCTTTAAAAATAGTTCCATCTCTGTAAGTAGGTGATCTCATTAATCCAGGATATGGAATAATTCCATTAGTTCCCATTCCGGTGTCAAAGAAAGTATATGCATTAGATAATGGAGCATAATTAAATGCTGGAGCCATCATAGATCTTTCATTAAGTCCAAATACATAGCCATCTTTATATCTAAGTAAATCGCCATACATTAATTCTTGCCCAATTAATGCCGTAATATTATGCTTTTCTTTTATTATTTTATTAAAATCTAATTGTGCTCTTGTTGTATAAGCCTCATATAAAGAACTCTGATCAGATTTAATTGAACCTACAGGAAAATAGCTCTCATATTTGCCAGTAACAGGATTAATTTTTGATATCTGATTAAGTATGTTTCTGGTATAAAATGTGTTTTCATTATAAATCTGCTCATCTCTAGCACTTGTTCTTTCATATTGAAATTGGCCCGAAAAATTAAGCCCCTCAATTATCTTCCAGTTTATTCTGTTCTGAAATCTCACGTCGAAAACTGAATTGGTCAATTTTCTTTCGCGCACCTCTTGCAAAATATTAAATGTCATATCATAAGGCATTTTATCTTGATACATTGAAATGAAAGGAGTATATACAACACCTGGTCCAGTCATTGGTACATACTCACCATCACTATCCAGCAGTTGGGTAAACGGAGTGGTAAACAAATGCATATCACTTGTTTTAGTACCATTGTTTTCTCCATCTTCTAACCTAGCATTAAAACTTACTGTATAAGATAAATTATTTGAGAAATTATACGTGTTAGCAAGATTCACTATAAATTTATTATTGTTGTTGTAAGCATACGATGTTTTATCGTTCTCAAACATCATACTTAATCTGAATGAATTTTTTTCGCTAGCACCAGTAATTCCTATATTGTGTTGTTGAAGCAACATATTTCTAAGTAGATAATCTTCGTACTGATCTTTAAAATCCATAGTCATAAGGTCAGCTCTTCTACTATCATATTGCTGTTGGGTAATTGCACCTCTTTTTAATTCTTGAATATTTGTCATAGACTCATCTAAAGTAAATCTAGAATGTCCTGTTGAGTTTACTACAGTACTATACGGTGATATAAACTTGTAATACCTTTCACTAAATTCTACGTGGTCTTTTGAGTTGGCATAATCTAGAGCATAATCTAGGTCTATTTTCTCACCAAATCTTACAAATGAATTCACACTTACAGATAATTTGTCTGAAGATTTAGCTTTTTTTGTTGTAACCACAATTACACCGTTTGCTGCTCTTGAACCATAAATAGATGCTGCAGCAGCATCTTTAAGTATGTCAATAGATAATACATCATTTGGATTAATAGAGGCAAACTGACCATTAATTGGGAAACCATCAACAACAACAAGCGGACTCGAATCGCCATAAACTGTAGACTTACCCCTAATTACTAATGCGCCATCAGGTTTAACCTCAACCCCTGTTGTCATCCCAGAAAACACTTGGTTTAAATTGGTCATTACTCTGTTTGAAACATCCTCTACTCCAATTTTTGAAAACGCACCAGTAACCCGTTCTCTTGACAGTGTTTGATAGCCCGTTACAATCACATCTTCAAGGGCAATATTATCTGATTTTAAAGATATATTGTTTATCATAGATTCACCAAGAGTAATCTCTTGTACTATCATTCCAATAAATGTAAAGCTTAATTTATCGCCTCTTTTAGCTTCAATAGAATAAACTCCATCATTATCGGTTGTGGCATATGAATTACTCGTAATATTTTTTACGGTCACCCCCATTAACGGTAGATTTTCATCGGCATCTTTTACCACACCAGTAGCATACTTTTTTGACTGATTCTGCATCAGTTCTACTCTGTTTTTGTCATCAAACATTAAGTTGCTTGAAGCCTGCCTAGCGCTTAAAGCACTCACATACAAGACAAACATCAAAGTAAAAGACAAATAATACTTTGTCGTATTCTTCATAAATTTTACTCTCATAATTGATTAAATAAGTTGATTGTATTAAATTGAATTACCGAAAAAACTTAGTTAGTTAGCAAAAAACCCATCTATTCGACTAGATTTGTTTTTATACAAAGCTAACATTTAATATTTATTATTGCAAAAACCGCATCAATAAATTAAGAGTTTCCATTTTTCTCTTAAATTTTTAAAACAACCAACAATTAATCTTGTAACCTCCAATAATATGTCTATGCTTTTCAATAAGCAACAAGTTTATAACTAGTTTACAATGTCCGACACGCCCTTATGAAATTATGAAGAATTTCATAGCCAAGTATGAGCAACACGCCCTTCAATAGGCTCAAGAATTACATTATTATTTCACCAATACACATCTCAAAACGCATATAATCATTTCAAGGAATGTGTGCTCGTTTTTGAGTTAAAAGTTAATAGTTAATGCTTCGACAGGCTCAGCAGGGGCAAATTAAAAGCGGTGACCTTTCCAGTTGGTTTTGAGAAACTTTGCGGTTAACAAAACCACTATCATTGATAATTAACCATCCTCGCCCCCTAACCCTCTACCTCACAACAAGTTTTAAAAAATGTTTTATGTTAAATTATTTGTTTTTCTTAATCAAGTGTTGTAGTTTTGCAAAAGTGTATAAGTAGTGCACCTCAACCACAAGAGGGGTCATAGATAACTACTTCACAAATAAAATTGAAATAAAAGGTGTTTACCACCACAAAAAAATATTGCAGTTAAGGCACAAAAAAAGCCCCAACTGCATATATCGAGGCTTTAATTGATTAAAGATTATAATGCTTGCGCATTATGATACGCTTATTAGCAAATCAAATTAAACATTATCATTACTAATTGAATCTGAAGGCTGTTGCGATTGATTTCCCGTCTCTGCAACAGTCTTTTTTTGGTCTACGTCCTGGCCGTTGTTCTTTTCAGAACCGCTTCCGTTTATAGACGCTG
>CAZBVD010000079.1:0-7645 GCA_964495235.1 uncultured Dysgonomonadaceae bacterium
TGGCTGTTCCAAGGTCCATCGCCAATTCTTGCGTGAATGAAAATAATCCCATTTTTGTTTTATTGTTTCAGTATATTGATTTCTAATGTTTAAAGTGGCGGATACCAGTAGTAACCATTGCTAGGCCATTTTTGTTGCAATAGTCTATTGATTCACTATCTTTTATCGACCCTCCTGGCTGTATAACCGCTGTGATACCAGCTTTATGAGCAATTTCTACACAGTCGGGAAAAGGGAAAAAGGCATCCGATGCCATTACTGCGCTGTCAAGCGATAATCCCATTTGTTTTGCTTTATCAATTGATTGATTCAGTGCATCTACTCTTGATGTTTGTCCTGTGCCAATTCCAATGAGTTGTTTGCCTTTTACTAATGCAATTGCATTTGATTTTAAATGTTTTACCATTTTGTTGGCAAATAACAAGTCTTCGGTTTCATTGGCCGTAGGTGCTGTTTTTGTAACTACTGTAAGGTCGCTAGCTGCTTGAATGCTAGTGTTTTTTTGCTCTGCAAGCACACCATTTAGCAACGAACGATACTTGTAGCATTGTCCGCCCTCTTTCTTTTTTTGCTCTAGTATGATTCTGTTTTTCTTTTGCTTCAATATCTCTAAAGCTTCAAAGTCATATGATGGAGCAATTATTATTTCGAAAAACAATTTGTTTATCTCTTCAGCAGTCTCTTTGTCAACCTCTTTGTTGGTAATGATAACTCCGCCAAACGCCGATATTGGGTCGCCCGCTAAAGCATCTTTCCAAGCTTGCAACAGATTGTCACGTGATGCCATGCCACATGCGTTGTTGTGTTTGATAATAGCTAGTGAGGTTTCGTCGAAGTCTGCTATAAGTTCTACTGCAGCCTCTATATCCAAGAGGTTGTTGTAAGATATTTCCTTGCCATTTAATTGAGCAAACATATCGTCCATGTTGCCATAGAAATATCCTTCTTGGTGAGGATTCTCGCCATATCTCAACTTCTTTCCATCTTTGGCAACTACTCTAAAAGAGTTTAGGTCATCGTCATTGGTGAAGTAAGAAAATATAGCACTATCATAAGCCGATGAAATGCCAAATGCTTCTTTAGCAAACCATTTGCGATCGCTCAGCTCTGATGTTCCTTTCTTCTCTTGAAGAAGATTGAGCAAAGCTTTATATTGGTTTTTTGAAGCTACCATCAACACATCGTTGTAGTTTTTAGCCCCTGCACGAATAAGCGCTATGCCGCCAATGTCTATTTTTTCTATTATTTCATTGTGAGGTGCATTTGATTTGGCGGTCTTTTCGAAAGGATATAAATCAACAATCACCAAATCAATTGATGGAATATCGTATGATTTGACGGTCTTTCTGTCGGACTCGTTTTCACGTCTGTATAGAATGCCCCCAAACACTTTTGGGTGTAATGTTTTTACTCGTCCTCCTAAGATGGCCGGATAGCCTGTTGTATCTTCTACGCTCTGGCATTCATATCCTAGTTTCTCTATGTACTCTTTTGTACCACCAGTAGATATAAATGAAATATTTAGTTGGTCTAGCGTTGCAAGGATTTCATCCAATCCTCCTTTGTCATAGACTGAAATTAGTGCGTTCTTTATTTTTTTTGACATATTTATTTTCAAAAGTTTTAGAAAGATACAAAGGTATAAAATCTATCTATATTTTGCAGATGTCAATTGGTAAGATTTAAAAAAAAAAGTGTAACAAGACGAAATATAATACTCTCTATTTCTTAACAATAAGATTATATAGCATTTGTTTCCGCGTTTTCTGTTTTCGGCATAGATATTTATTAGAATATAATCGAAAAAGAAGTAGAATTAATAGTATATATATAATAGTTTATTGTTGTGAGTAGCTCTTGAGTATGTTGATAACTTCAATTGAAAACAGTAAACCATCGAGGATAGCCTCGATGGTTTACTGTGATAGTTTAGCATTTTAATCATTAAAATGCTATTGTTTATTTATACTTGCAAGTCGCATCCATAGTACCAATGGGGTTATGCAAATGGCAAAAAAATATTATAGGAATATGTAAATTAGGTTTCAAAATCTCCGACTCATCTAAGTAGGCAAACAGATAGAGTCGTGCAGCCACTCCGAAGATATACGTACTGGTTTTGAAAACTTAAATCTGCATCAGCTTTTTTCTTTTTTTCATATCCTCTCGGCTTCTTCCGCAGGATATGTCGAAAAAATATCATCACAGCCCATAAAGCTACTGCAATATAGGAAATATTCTTCCCAAATATACCCACTGCCGTGTTTACGATAAGCAAGTAATTAGCCCACAACTCAAACAATACTACTCCGATGATTGCTGTTTTATAGATTTTCGTTTCATATTTTCTTTAGTTTCTTGTTGAGTAGCGTTTTGGTATCCGAGAGCTTCTAGCTGTTTTATATTATATTATCTTATCTTACTTCCCATCCTAGAGCACTAGCTCCGAGAACAGCTGCATCACTTTCTTTTAATTGCGAAAAGAGTAGTTTTATTTTGCCTTGATAAATAGCAAGAAGATTTTTCTCCATACTCTCTCTTATTGGGTCCATTATCAGGTCACCTGCTCTTGCTAAACCTCCAAACAATATGATAGCTTCTGGACTAGAGAAAGCAACAAAGTCGGCAAAAGCTTCCCCTAAAATTTCTCCTGTAAATTTAAATACTTCTTTAGCCATTTTATCTCCTGCTATAGCAGCATCATACACATCTTTTGAAGTTATGTTGTCAACTGGGGTTTTGCGAAGGAGTGAGTTGTCATCAGGTCTTAGGTCTAAATATTCACGAGCGGTTCTTGCCACCCCCGTAGCTGAGCAGTATGTTTCTAAACAACCTGCACGGCCACATCCACAAAGTCGCCCATTGTTGCGACGCATAATTACGTGACCTAACTCTCCAGCAAAACCATCGTGTCCGTATACCAATTCTCCATTTACTACTATACCGCTACCAACACCTGTTCCAAGGGTTATGACAATAAAATCTTTCATTCCTTTTGCACAGCCATAGGTCATTTCTCCAATTGCAGCTGCATTGGCATCGTTCGTTAATGCAACTGGAATTCCTATTCTTTTCTCCATTATTTCTACAAATGGTATCACACCTTTCCATCGTAAGTTTGGTGCAAACTCAATACTACCAGTAAAATAGTTGCCGTTTGGTGCACCTACTCCAATTCCTTTAATATCCTCTTTAGCGCCTACTTCCTTAATAAGTTGTTCAAGTGCCTCGCAAAGATCATCTATGAAGTCTTCAGCTTTTTCGTGTGTTGCTGTTTGGATGCTTCCGTTTTTTAGAATTTGGCCTCTTTTGTCCACTATACCGAAGACTGTGTTTGTTCCGCCTACATCTACGCCTATTGCATATGGTTTATCAATGTTCATGTCTTAATGTTTTATGTGTTGTGCAATTAGAAATACTTGTACCGGCAAATATACTGAAATTTTAGTAAAATTGTTAGTTAACTTGAATGTATTTCTGATTTTAAAAGTAGTGTTTAAATCTATTATAGTAATAGATACCTGCTAGTATTGTATGTGAATCACTTATGGTCCTTATATACTTCTCTTTTAGCTGTGTAGAAACATGATTTTAACAAGTTAAAGGTGAATATTAAAACTTTTACATGTATATTTGCTCTTAAATAAGTTAATTGTCCTAAGCCAGCATCTTATGAAGCTTAAATAAATACTATTTCTAACACTTCTTGCTGTTTGTATTCAATTGTAGGATCAAGCAGAAGTTATGGCTTAAAGGGTCTAGAGTGAATAAGAAAACTTCATGACTTCAGATTTAAAAGCAAGCGTATGGACTGTTAGTGACTTGGGAGATTCTAAACAGATAATTGAATTAAATGTCGAATTTACCACCATAGATAAATAGCTTTTAGTAAAGATATTTTGAGTTAACATTAATAATCTAATATATGATATGGATATGGATATGGATTTAAGAGAACAACTTTTACATGCAATACATATTGCAATTAATGCTCATGGCAAGCAATTAGATAGTAATGGGCAACCATACATTGGGCATTGTTTTAGGGTGATGAATGCAGGACAAACACTAGAAGAGAAAATTGTTGGTGTTTTACATGATTTGCTTGAAGAAACAGAGTTAACCATCATTGATTTGTCTGCTGAAGGGTTTTCTGAAGAAATAATTGATGCAGTACACACATTGACAAAGTTGGAGAATGAAGAGTACGATCATTACATGGGTCGCGTTAAGAGAAATGATTTAGCAGTGCGTGTTAAATTGAATGATTTGACCGATAATATGGATTTGACGAGATTGAAAGTTCTCACGGATGATGATGTAGTGCGTATGAGGAAATACCTAGATGCATACATTCAGCTAAGCGATAATTAACCGATATAACTAAAATATTTTGGCCGGAATCTACATTCATATTCCTTTTTGCAAGTCACGTTGCATCTATTGTGACTTCTTTACTTCTACCAATGAAGTTGAAGTGGACAGCTATGTTCAGGCTTTATGCAAAGAAATAGTGCTCAGAAAAAATGAGTTGTCAAATGATATTGTGAAAACAATATATATTGGTGGTGGCACACCTTCGCGATTAAAAAAGAATCATTTTGATCATATTTTTGAAGCTATCAATGCAAACTATAAACTGTCGGCCGAGATGGAGGTAACCATTGAGGCAAACCCCGATGATTTGACTCATGCATATGTAGATGTGTTACACAACTTGCCCTTTAATAGAATTAGCATTGGAATACAAAGTTTTGATGACCAAGAACTAAAGTTCCTTAGTAGAAGGCATGATGCTAATAGGGCGGTACAAGCAGTAAAGTATTGTCAAGAAAAAGGATTTAGAAATATAAGTATAGACTTAATGTATGGTTTGCCTAATCAAACCTTAGCTATATGGGAGAGTAGTCTGCAACAGGCATTAGATCTAGACATACAGCATGTATCGGCCTACCATCTAATTTATGAAGAAAAAACGCGTCTATACTCTTTGTTGCAGGCTGGCAAAGTAAACCCAGTAGATGAGGATAGTAGTCTTGATATGTTTAAAGTTTTGATTGAAACTTTAACTAAGGGAGGTTTCCAGCATTATGAAATCTCTGCTTTTGCAAAGCAGGGATTTATTTCTCAGCACAATTCCTCTTACTGGACGGGTATAAAATACCTTGGGTTTGGACCCTCAGCACATTCTTTTGATGGCGAGCATCGTTGGTGGAATGTATCATCGTTGCCAAAATACATTACTGGAGTAAATAGTGAGAAGCTTGATGTGGAAATGGAAGACATTGATCTTACTACAAAATATAATGAATATATTATCACTGGTTTGCGCACAGTATGGGGGGTAGATTTAGATACATTGAAAACTAAATTCGGGTACGAGCTATATAGCTATTTCTTGCAGAATGCTGAAAGATACTTTAATCTTAATTATCTGAAAAAAGACAACACCAATGTTACTCTCACACACAAAGGAATATTTATATCCGATGGAATTATGAGTGATCTGATGAAGGTTTAAAATAAGATTAATGTAGCTTGTCTTTTCTAGTCTGGAAAAAGATTAGTTGTTGAGATTTACAGACACACCTAGTTTAAGCAACGTAGGGTTGACAGGGTAGTTGGGTAATGAGAAATAGTTTGGTTTCTTCATTATCATATCTGCAATGTTGTACATCATCACAAAAAATCTCATCTGTTTCAAGTGCATATTTGCATATCCTGTCATGATAGGATAGTTGCCAACTTTTTTTTCTCTTTGGTTATAAAACTGCAATAATGCTGGCTCGTATCCAGGTGCATAATATTCTGTGTGGTAATGTGCATCTACTCCTAATTGCAAAGTTAACTCATCCACAATTTTAGTTTTCAAAAACAAATTTGAATAGGCACTAAGAGTAGGCAGCGGAATGGCATCTTCATTGCTTGATGTTTGATATACTATAGAGTTGTTCCAGTTAAATATGCCAGCTTTAAAATTCTGATCTAAACGTGCTGATACAACCTGAATGTTATCACCCTCTTGAAAAGGGAGTTTAGTTTTATCAAAGTAAATAAGATTTTGAATATTTTCAACACCCACGCTTAGTGTGGTCTTAGTAGATGGGATAAAGAGCTTTCCACCAATATAAACTCTTCGTGTGTCTTCAAAGTCGTTGTTCCACCAAAAATACTTAGAGTGATATTGTTGTTCGAGGAATTTAGGTTTTAAATTTTTTATATATGCATGCGCACTCAAATCTGCCTGTCTTCCAGAAATATTAAAGGTAGTTTCCATTTTCCCGCTTATTCTAAACTCGCCCATGTTCTCACCAAGTACTCCCAAGTCGGCCTCTGCATTAAAACGAAGATACTTTCCTTGCTGTTTACTGAGGATGCCGCCAATTGTTGTAGCGTTTTCTTTATGTTCGTATCTGCCTTCTCCTATTGTATCAAGCAGGTTGAAGTTTCTTGATTCGTGTTCTACAAATACGGTGAGTCCAAACTTTACCCAATCTCTAAATCCTTCACGCATAGAGAGCGCAAGTGTATTTTTGAGTGTGTTGAAACGTGTGCTATCGTCAACTGCCGATTTGTAATAGTTGTTTTTGTAAAGTGTGTCTATTTTACCAACAATGTTTCCGTCGGGGAGTGTTACACGTGCCGTGTCGTGCGATAAGAATCTTCGGTACTGATCTTTGTAGCGCGATGTTAGTATTATACTAGCTACAGGAACAAACTCCTTTTCACCAGGAGTTAAGGTTGGCTCGTTGTATCCTAAGTTGTATCTAGCAGATAGATAATATTGATTTGTTTTCATTCTATTCCACGTATTTGTAAAATGCGTTGGAATATCGCGCGATGTGAAGCTCTGCTCAATTAGTTCAGGGTTTGTTATAAAGTTAGAATCAGAGATGCCCCCGTTTTCGAAATTGGTTGCAGATGTTTGTGAAGCATAACCATGAACTTCAATGCGATCGCTCAAATAGTTGCCATATACCGCAAAGTTGTTTTGCTTAGCCGCTTGTGATGCATAGAATCCTTTGGCATTGATGAAGTCTAAATCGAAACCAATGTTTAGATGGCGATTAAAATTCATTGTAAAACGTGTTTCAAGTCGCTCCTCTTTATCTACGTTGCCTCCGGCACGCTGATAATTTATACGTGAGTAGGGCACACGTGTGTTGAAGAAGAGTTGCTTGTCAACATCCATATTGTATGAATGATACGCATCGTAAAAGAAAAAATGACTGCGTTCGTCACGATCAAAAAAGAGTTTAGACATAACCGGTGAGCCTAAATTACCTAAGTAACCCATTGCTACAGAATTTCCATCGGGCAAAGTTGCCTGCTGGTAGTTATACAACACAGTGTCGGGTGTAGCAGTATATCGTTCACCAGTTCGTTCGTGTATCTTCCAAATGTTGTAGCGCGTAAGTAGTTTTGCTGAGTCGGTAGCTTGTGGAGCCATCTTACCCATAGCTTGTTCCATCTTCGATTGATCCAAAATGATATCAAGCGAATCTTTATTGGTTGTAATCAAGGATGAGTCGGGCACAATGATATGGGGTTGCTGTGCAACCAGCATAGTTGCAAAAAAACTTAATAAACAGAGTATAACTAGCTTTTCTTTCATCGATTGCAAACTTACATAAAAAAATGTCAT
>CAZBVD010000080.1:0-7644 GCA_964495235.1 uncultured Dysgonomonadaceae bacterium
TTCGATTGAACTTTTGTGCTAAAAATACCCGCCTTCGGCAATACCCAAACCGTTGTGCGTCAGTGTAAAATCCGACCCGCAAACAGCACATTTGGTTTTTGCCGACACAAAAGCCAAAGCTGAAAAACCAAAAGAGCCATTTTTTGCCAACGCACCGACAAACAGACTGACAATAATTCAAACAGTTTTTATATTGAAAAACGAGATAGTCAAAATATTAAAACTATCTTTGCGGACACATTTCAAAATGACATGAACAGAATAAAAGAAGTGTTGGAACAAAAAGGTGTAAAACAAACCTGGTTGGCTGAACAACTGGGAAAGAGTTACAATATGGTTCACTCTTACGCTCAAAACAAAAGACAACCTAGCATTGAAGACTTATACAAGATTGCAGAAATATTAGATATTGAAGCAAAAGATTTACTAATTGATAGAAAAGAAAATAAATGAGCAAATCAATAGATAACTTAAAATACTTCCTTAAAGAAATGTTCCAATTCAATGAAAATGACTTGGACTTCGGAATTTATAAAATATATAATCTCAAAAGAAAACATATTGAAAGCTTCATCGATGGAGATGGGAAGAACGATTTAGCGCTTACTATTGATAAAATAATGAAGGAAGTGAGCCTTCAAACTCAAAAAGCAGATGCTATTGGATTATATAATTTCTTGAAAGGAAAGAATATGGAAGATTTGCTTAACGATCCTGAAGCAAATTACGAGGATATTCAGTTAGCTTTAAACTTTGAAAGGGATGACGATAAAAAAGAAGTTCTTACACAAACTCTCAACAACCTCTCTAAAGCAGAAGGATTAACAGACGAGTTAAAGGACAAAATCTATAACCACATACTTGGGTTCTTCCAAATGTATTATTCCAATGGTGACTTTGGATATAATGACCGTAGTAGAGACTTGTATAAAGTGCCATACGAAGCCGATTATAATGGCAGTGACACAATGTTCCACTGGAAGCATAAAGGCAGCTTATACATTAAAACGGGTACATCTTTCAATGCTATAAAGTTTGACCTTAACGGTAAAAAAATAGAGTACCGTTTAGAAACTAATGTGCATAGTGAAGATGAAGGAACAAGCCAAAACAACAATAAAGACAGCCAATTAAAGCATTACCGTTTTGATAGAATTGATAAAGTAAAAGACAAGGCTACTAACGAAATAATTTATCAGGTCATCTTCAACCTATCCGATGCCTCCACCTCTAAAGTTGAAATTTATAAACAGATTTATAAGGAGATTTTCAACGTAACGGATATTGATAAATACCTCGAATACGAAAAAGATGGTAAAACAAAACAAGTTTTTATTGACCTCACCAAGGATTTTGACAAAGTACAGAACGGACAGATAAAAGGTTTATCCGCTTTACGCCAGAACAAGCTCAAAGTAGAGAAAGAAGTAAAAAATAACTTTGATAGAGGAGTACGTTTATACGATGAAGGCACAAAGGAATTTACAGACGCCACTCTCAAAGATTTATATTCATTAGACCAAAAGCTGAATAGTTTTTATATAGGTAACGATGCCGATTACTTTATTCACGAAAACCTAAACGAGTTTTTAACCAACGAGAAAAACCGATTCGTTAAAAACTACATTTTCGATGATTTAGAAAGCATTTACAACGGTAAGTTGGACAACACTACATTATTAATCGCAAAAGCATTTGACAAGGTAAGTTCACGTATTATTGAGTTTCTAAGTGCAATAGAAGACTTCCAAAAACACCTGTTTACAAAAAAGAAAAAAGTAGTTGAAAGTGAATATTGTATTACCGTAGACTATATTGATGAAAAGTATTACGAAGAAATTTTAGAAAATAAGGCACAGTTACAAGAATGGGAAAATCTATTCTCCTTAAAAGTCGAAACTGTTGATGACTTAAAAGCCAATCCTACCTTAGTTCTAGATACTAAATGTTTTAAACAACCAGATGGCACAAATTCTTTTAAAGATAAGATACTTTCTGAAATAGATGATATAGATGGAAACATAAATGGTGTATTGATTAATTCCGAAAATTATCAAGGTTTAAATCTAATCAAAAATAAATATCATAATAAGGTGGATTGTATTCACATTGACCCGCCTTACAATACCGATACAAGTGGATTTCTTTATAAAAACGAATTTAAGCATTCCAGCTGGATTACGATGATGCAAAACAAAGTGGATTTATGTCTTAATCTTTTAAATAAAGATTCACTTTTTATGACTCATATAGATGAAAACGAATATGAGAGTTTATTTAAAGTCTTTGCCGAATCCAAACTATTAAACTCTGGAACCATTATTTGGGACAAAAGAAACCCTATGAATGGTGGAGCTGGTGTTGCATATCAGCACGAATATATTCTATGTTACAGTTCTGAAAACCCAAGGATTTTCAGAAGTAACAAGTTAATTTACGAAATATTGGAAAAGGCAGAGACTCTTATTGAAAATGAAGGTGAAGTCAATGAAAGTGTTAGAAAGAAGTTTAGTAAGTGGATTAATTCTAATGACTCTCTTTCTGGAGGAGCAAAGGCATATAAATACATTGATGATAAAGGAAATGTCTATCAAAGTGTTAGTTTAAGAGCTCCGGAACCTCGAAAAGACCAGAAGTTTCATATTCCATTAATGCACCCTATAACAGGGAAGCCTTGCCCAACACCTCCAAACGGGTTCTCAAGAACTCCTGAAACTTTAAAGGTTATGATGGAGAATAATGAAATTCTATTTGGTGAAGATGAATCGAATCAACCAAGACAAAAGTCGATTTTGTCGAGAAGTACTCAATTCCAGTTGCCCTCAGTTATTCAAGACGCAAAAAAAGGAAAAACTTATACTGATAAATTAGGTGTCAATTTCCCTTATTGCCATCCTGTTTCATTATACAAAGAGCTTGTTGGTCTAAACACCATAAATGATAATGCCATTGTGCTTGATTTTTTCGCAGGATCTGGTACAACTGGACAAGCTATAATTGAATTGAATAGAGAAGAAAATAAAAATAGAAAATACTTTTTAATGGAAATGGGAACATATATCAATGCTGTGACCAAACCAAGAATCCAAAAAGTAATTTATTCAGAAAATTGGGATAATGGCAGACCTAAGGACAACAACGGCTCCCCAAAACACATTTTCAAATACCAAGTATTAGAACAATACGAAGACGTTTTAGACAACCTCCAAGAATATGATGGTGCATTGCCAGAAAACTTACCACTTAAATACCTATACAAACCAGAGGAAAACAGTTTGGAGACCACTTTAGACTTGTTCGCGCCCTTTAATAATAAAATTAGCTATGGGCAACCAACACAGCAAGGGTTTATAGATATGGTAGAAACTTATAATTATTTGCAAGGCTATTTTATTAAATCCATATAAACTTACGAGTTAAATAAAAAGTATTATAAAGCAGTAGAAACAACTATAGGCGTTTTGGTGATATGGCGAGATATTGCTATCGATGAAGATGATAGTAAACAAATAATAGAGCTGGCATTAAAATATCCTAACATTCATACCATAGAGGTAAATGCCGAGTTTGCAACCCTTCAATTGGACAAAGGCAATCATTTAAAAGTTAATAATACGGATATAGAGCTAAAAATCATCACCAAAGAAGTGTTTAACCAGTAACCAAACGCAATGGAATTAAAATTATACAACTATCTGCGCAAGGAAGGGTTAACGAATCCTGACGTAGATTTTAGGGAAACAACGTTTCAAGAAAAGCTTGAACAGTTCGACCTTACTTTAGGTTTGGATAATGATATTTTAAATACCGTAAAAAAACATTTAAAAACCTATAATACGTATTTAAAAACAAGTCAAAAGCAAGAGGTCACGCTTCGATACTATCAAATATTAGCCTTATACTTTACTGAGCTTTACCTCAATAAAAAAGAGGAACACGACTTTATGTTTTCCAAAGAAAGCTTAGCATATTGGATGGCTACGGGAAGCGGAAAAACAATAATAATGCACCTAAACATTTTGCAATATATAGCACATTGTAAGAGCTTTAGAGATTTTGAAATTATTATGACAACGCCTGGTGTAAACTTGATAGACCAGCACGAAAGAGAATTAGTGCCCTTTGTTGTGTATTTAAACACCAAGTATCGTAATGCAATCCGTTTAACAATAGACACAACCTCCGCATTATTAAATAAACCCAACGATTTTTTCGACTTTCCGGAAAGTAAATCCTACCGTAGATTAATATTGGTAGATGAAGCCCATATTGGGCTAAGTACCACCGGAAATACAGGAACCGATGGTGCCTTTATGGATTTGCGAAGAAGGTTAAACATTGAAAACAGTTTCCTATTCGAATATTCCGCAACCTTTCACAACATTAATGGTGCATTAGAAAAGGAATATGAAAAATCAATTGTTTATGATTACAACTATAATCTGTTTTACCGAGATGGCTATGGAAAGGATTATTACTTTCAACAGATTGGCGATGACGTATTAGAAAAAAGCTTCGATGACAACTTACATAGAAATCTCTCCGTAATAAATGAGAAGATAGACCTATGGCACCACATAGATTACTCCGCCCAAAAAGACTTGTTTAAGGCCACACAACATCCTGACAAGCCCTTAATAGCCTTTATGGGGAATACAGTAAATAACAAAGATAAGTCTGCTAAAAACGAAGATCCTGAAGTTTCAGATATTTCTAATATAGTCAACTTTTTAGCCAGTCTAACCGAAACACAAAAAGCAGAATATAAATATCTTTTCAACGAAGAATATACAGGAAAACTTACACTTACACGAAACCCTGAAACCGATGACGAAATTCTATTGTCTTACGGCAATGGTAATTATTGGGGCATTGTAAACGTGGGTAATGGGGCCAAATTTATTAATGACTTAGACAATGATAGAGTTATTAAAAATCCAAGAGATAAAGTCATTGTTTCCAATATTGAACGTTACTCTTTTAAAAATATCGACAGTCCCAGCTCACCCATCAATGTATTGATTGGTAGTAGAAAGTTTGCCGAAGGTTGGAACTGTTTTAGAGTGTCTGTAATCGGGTTGATTAACTTAGGAAGTTCTAAGGGTAATAAAATCATTCAAATATTTGGTAGAGGTGTACGTATTAAAGGATTAAAAAACAATGGAAAACGGACTTTCCCAGAGCATAATGAAGATTATTTTAAGCTTAAAAACACTAATGAAGTAGATAAACTCCGGAAGATAGAAACGCTTTGTGTATTTTCTCTAAGGAAGTCTTATTTGGAAACTTTTACCGCCGCTGTAAATAAGGAACTTGACATTTCTTTAAAACACGTCATTGAAGTAAATCCAAGTATCATTAAACTCAATGATAACACCGAGATTAAGTTTGAAGAATTTAGAAAACGTATTCCCATTTTTAAATTATCTAAAGTTGAAATTGCGCAACGTAGAGTAAGCTTATTACCTAACAATAGTTTTAAAGTATATTTCACTCAAAATGGTAGTAGTGAAAGCGCCACCGTTAACAACTTCTCCATCAATCTAGATTATAGACCCAACAGAAATGAGGATGGTGTAGATATCAGTGGGGAATTAGCTAATTTCTTAAATCTTTATAGTGCCTTCATAAACTTGAATAAGGTGGAATATATAATTGCCGAATTTCAAGAGGACAATGGTCTATATGTCAACGCAAACGGCAAAAAAATCAATATCAGTGATATCCTTGGTTTTATAACTGAAATAAAGTACAAATCAAGTATTGATTCTACAAATATTGAGTTCATAGAAAGTCTGGTTACACAAGTGACAATAGATTTTCTGCAGAAGCTGAAGAATAAAGTAAACTGGTATATCAATAACAGCAATTACCGCTATCAAGAACTCTTAAATCAAAGTACAGAAACGAGTAAAGGAGATTTCATTGATAAATATTATGTTTTAAAAACAATAGAATCCACCAAAGAATCGAGAGGCAAGACAACCTTTAAAAAGCAAAAGGAAATTGATGATGAAATAGTGGCTTTTGAGAATGAAATAGATGCTATTGCCGATAGTTTAAAAATTGGTACTATAGGTAATCACATATATAATCCATTGCTAAGAGAAATACGGAATAATGTAGATGGGGAAAAAGACTTAAAAGTCACACCGGATAAGCTAAATGCTGGCGAAAAGAAATTTGTAGAAGATTGTGCCAATTTCTTTCAGGAAAACCCAGATTTTAAAGAGTATGAAATATACCTAATGCGGAATGTAGAAACTTTAAAGAGCATTGGCATCTATTTGAACGATGATTCCCAGGTATTCTATCCTGACTTTATTTTATGGCTTTTAAAAGAAGACAAAATCTATATCAACTTTATTGATCCAAAAGGTCAAATGGGTATTCAAGATGCCACCACTTTATTGGATAATGAAAAGGTGAAAATAGCTGATAAAAGAAATAATGATACATTAGTTCGTTTAGAAAAAGAACTGTCTGAATCACATAAAAAAACCTTTGTTTTAAACTCGTTTTTGTTGTTAAGGGATAGCTCAATGTTAGGCTTCAATAAACCAAACGATTGGATTAAAGAAAACTTAATAGATAAGAATATTTTTAGATTGAATTGGCACGAAACTGATGAAAATGAAAACATAGTTAATGTAGACAAACTTCCTGAAGGAAAAAATTATCTGGAATTAATAATGAAAAAAACAATATAGACAGCCAACGCAAGTGCAAGCACATTTAAAGTTTGCTCGTACCTCACAAATTTAAAAGAGCTTTCACCCCGACGTTAGCAAGTTTTCGGAATAAGGCCAGTGGCTAACAATGTAAAACAATTAAGAATACCTATGAACACAGAGTTAGAACAAATAATAAAATACGATTCCGAAGGTTCTAATTTGGATTATAAGAAAGAGGAATATGTATTAGGAAAAAACGAGAAAAAGAATGAAATATTAAAAGACATTTCTTCTTTTGCAAATCATCACTCTGATTCTGATAAATATATAATAATCGGAGTAAAAGAAATAGATGGAGTTGCAAATCAATTTTATGAAGTAGAAAATTTAACAGACGAAGCTACTTATCAGCAATTTTTAATTGACAATATTGAACCTAAAATAAATTTTGAATATAAATCGGCAATATTCGATGATAAGCAAATTGCATATTTTAGAATATTCGGTAATAAAAACAGACCATATTTATTTAAAAAAAACTTGCAAAATCCAGTTACAAAAAAAACTGAATATAAAATTGGAGATGGATTTATAAAAGTTGGTTCTTCCTCAAGAAAACTCTTCATTGCGCTTTTATAATTCCTGATTGAATTAGGACTATAGCGCTGCAATATGAGTTTTTGCTCAAACTGTATAAGTAGTTTTTCAATATCCATGATATATATATATATAATAGTTGCTAATACAAAAATAGCAAAACATTCGTAAATGCTATTCTTTTTCTGACATTTATATATATCCTTAATTCCGCTTTAATGCATATAGTTAAGCGTTTTTCATGAGTAGGTTGTGTAAGGTGGTGTACGAATGTTATAAGGTTTATATTTACGAATGTTGTATATTTAGTGCGTAAATAAACCGTTATGGGCCATTTTTGAATGACAATGCGAATAGATACAGACAAACAAAT
>CAZBVD010000081.1:0-7584 GCA_964495235.1 uncultured Dysgonomonadaceae bacterium
CTGCCTTACAAGCAGAGGGTCGGCGGTTCGAATCCGTCAACGCCCACATTTTTTTAAAGGCTTACAATTAAAGTGTAAGTTTTTTTTATGGTAAATTTACAAATTAATTACTATTCTATCATTACTTTTCAAAAGAGCAAATCTCAAGAGAGAGTACGAGAAGTAGTAAAACATTTGGGGCGTTTAGCTCAGCTGGTTCAGAGCATCTGCCTTACAAGCAGAGGGTCGGCGGTTCGAATCCGTCAACGCCCACATTTTTTTTAAGACTTACAGTAAAATGCGAGTCTTTTTTTGTGGTAATTTCAATTCTACTTGCTGCCTTAGCGTTACTTTTTTTAAAAGAACGCGTCTCAAGAGTGAGACAACAGAGAAATAAAAAACATTTCGGGCGTTTAGCTCAGTTGGTTCAGAGCACCTGCCTTACAAGCAGGGGGTCGATGGTTCGAATCCATCAATGCCCACATTTAAAGTAAGACTTGCAATAAAATGCAGGTCTTTTTTTGTTTAAAGGTTTACACAAAAAAAGCATCGCCCTCAACTGAGAGCGATGCTTTTTTATTACTTCTATGCTTCTTTTGATAAAAAACTAGAACTTATATCCTATAGAGAGATAAGCACTCTGGTTCTTTACATTTGGTTTATATACGGGTATTTCATTGATGTTTCTTGCAATGTTTTTGAGTCCCATGTCCCAACCTAAATCAATAAAAAATAGATCAAACTCTATACCAACACCCAGTCCAACACCTACATCAAAAGGTTTGTAACCCCAGTCTTTCTTAAAAGCACCTGAGTCTTTTGGGCCTATTTTCACCTCATTTCCTTCCCATCCTGCAGTAATATCGCGTGATCCTCCCACACCATAAGCTAGATAAGGACCAGCATGAAAAAACACTCTTGTTCCTGGTTTTATTTCCATTTTATATGCTACATGTATTGGAAGTTGAATGTAGTTTGTAGTAACCTTATATGTAACATCTCCAACTCCAGAGGGTATATTATCTGCTGTGTACTCAGATCCTTTGGTTGTAAAGTATAACCCTGTTTGTATTGATACATTGGTTATAAACTCTAAGTCTGCACCCACACCTATATGAAAACCTGGGTTAATGTTTTTGTCAGATAGGTTTTTACCATAAAAGTTCGACATGTTTAACCCACCTTTAATGTTTAAAGAAGCGCTTTGCGCACTAACAAGTGACACTATGCCAAGCAGGGCAATTACAAGCGATAGTTTAATTTTTTTCATCATCTAATTTTATTCGTTTATTTTTTTTTAGTTCTGTCGTTTTTCTAGGATCTTGTTTAATTTGAATATTTGCTCATTACTGTTGTATAATGCAAACTCTACTGCAAAAATATAAATTATTTGTCAATGGCAAAAAACAAAAAAGCATCGCTCTTATTTAAGAACAATGCTTTGTATATAAATGTATAGGCTTTATTAGAATCTATATCCTACAGATAGATATGCATTTTGGTTTCTCACACTTTCATCACCACTATCTCTTGCAACATTAATAAGCCCCATGTCCCATCCTAAGTCTAGTAAGATTGGTCCAAACTCAGCTCCAACACCCAATCCAAGACCAGCGTCGAAGCGTTTCATAATACCCATGTCTCCATCAAATGTGTCTACTGCTACTGAAACACCACCTTCTTTTCCTTTTATTTCTCCACCCACGCCATAAGCAATGTAAGGACCAGCATGTAGTACAACTCTAGTTAGTGGCATTACATCTATTTTATAAGCAAAGTGTACAGGCAGTTGCAAGTAGTTTGCGTTTACAGTAATATCTACACTTTCTACATCAGATTTAGTTCCTTTTGCTGAAAATAACAAGCCCGACTGTATAGCCATATTAGGAGCAAAGTCATAATCTGCACCAACACCAATATGGAAACCTGTTTTCACTTTATTGTCTTCCACATCACCAGAAATATTTGATAAGTTTAACCCGCCTTTTATATTAAAAGAAAGATTTTGAGCACCAACTAGTGATACCATTGCTAAAAGAGCAACTACTAATGATAGCTTTGTTTTTTTCATAATCTAGTTTAATTAATTTATTGAGATTAGTTTTTTGTTATACGTTTACAAAGATATGATTTTTTTGACAAGTCAAAACAAAAAGCATCGTTCTTTTATAAGAACGATGCTTTATTATAATAATTGTGATATTTCTTAAAACTTATATCCTAATGAAATGTATGCGTTTTGAGTTTTAATTTCTTCACCATATCTTCCTTCTGCTCTTGAAAGATTAACAAGTCCCATGTCCCAACCTATATCTACTAAGATTGGACCGAATTCAGCACCAACTCCTAATCCAAGACCAGAGTCGAAATTCTTAAGGCCAAAGTCACTATCGAAAGTGTCACTCTCACCTAAAGTTTCTCCTAAAATGCCGCCTTTAGCTTTACCGCTAACTCCATAGGCAATGTACGGACCTGCATGTAATACAACTCTTGTTCCTGGCATTACATCAATTTTGTATGCAAAATGTAGAGGAAGTTGTATAAAATTGGCTGTTACATCTAGTTCAGAATCTAAAAAGTCAGTTGTGTATTTAGCTCCTTTGCTTGAAAACAATAATCCTGTTTGAATGGCCATGTTTGGAGTAAATTCAAAGTCAGCGCCAACACCGACATGAAATCCGGTTTTCATACTCTTATCAGATAGTTCGTCGCCATAAAAATTCGACATGTTTAATCCACCTTTTATACTAAAAGATGTATTTTGTGCACCAACTAATGATACCATGCCCAATAAGGCAATTACAAGTGATAATTTAATCTTTTTCATAATCTAATTCTATTTAAGTTAGTAATATTTCAAATCTACTCTTTCGAGAATCAAATGTTAAAACAGTTCTACTTCAAGGTTTGTTCAATCTATTATCTATTTATTTTCTAAGGATAACTATTTATGCAGTTGTTTGAAATTAAAAAACCTTGTTTTAAATCAAAGATATTTATTCATTCATATGCTGCTTAACCCGTTGAGCAATAGTAATTTGGAGTGCATTAATTTAAGTGTGATATTTAGATGCAAAAAAGGGAATAATAAGAAACTAATATTTTATATTTATTATGAATAGTGTAACGATGAAAACTCATCAATGCTTAGAAGTTCATTTGCCAAGGATTGAATTTGCTCTGCACTTACATGCTCTATCTGCTGCGTAATTTCTGATAGATTGATATACCTATTAAAATGGAGAAAGCTCTTAGCCATATCCAAAGCCATGTTTTCTTTGTTTTCGAATGCTATTCCTAGCTCACCTTTTAGCTGTTTCTTGGCTTTGGAGAGTTGCTGTGGTGTAAGTGTGGTCTGTTTTAGTTTTTGAAACTCTTTATGAATCAAGTTCACGCATTTCTTAGTGTTCTTTGGGTCGCACCCAAAGTAAACACTAAACACCCCACTATCAGAGTATAGAGCATGAGTTGACTCTACTGTATATACCAATCCATTCTTTTCGCGGAGCGAATTGTTCAGGCGGCTATTCATCCCCAATCCACCCAATATACTGTTGAGCAGGTATAGAGCAGTTCTATCGGGGTGAAACATATCAAACGTCTTTCGCCCAGTAACATAGTGGGTTTGGTGCGTGTCTTTTTCCGTTACTATGTTTTTTGCAGGAGTTTCTAGTGGTGCTATGCGTGGTTGTGGTTCAGTTTGGGTAGTTGTAGTAGAAGCGGGATGGACATTCAAATGTTTCTGAGCTTTCTTCATTACTTTTGCGAACGGAGTTTTTCCTACAGAAAAGAAAACCATCCTTTCGGGTCTAAACTGTCGTTCTACATAGGCTTTCATTGTTTCGGGTGTAATGTTCATCAATGACTGGGGTGTACCCAATATGGGTTTTCCCAATGCATGATTATTGAAAACAATTTGTTCAAAATCGTCATATATAAGTGCCGATGGTGTGTCTAAGTAAGAGTTTATTTCGTCGAGAATAACAATGCGTTCTCGCTCCAATTGTTTTTCAGAAAACTGCGAGTTGAATACCATATCGGCCAAGAGCTCTATCGATCTTTCAAGATACTCTTCGTAAAAAACAGTGTAAATAGCAGTTTCCTCCTTGCTGGTAAAGGCATTGAGTTCTCCACCCACGTTTTCCATTCTATTTAATATATGGTGTGCCCTGCGTTTTTGTGTGCCTTTAAAAAGCATATGTTCGGTGAAGTGTGCTATTCCCGATTCATTATCTAATTCATCGCGCGTACCAGCGTTGATAAGCACTCCACAATAAGAGATGGGCGAGAGGTTGGTTGCATGTATTACGCGCATTCCGTTTGGTAGCGTATCTGTTTCGTAGTTCATTTAATTAAAAAAAATCTTTTATTCAATTTAAGCACGAAGGTAAGTTTTTCTTTCTTCTCTTGATAGTTTTTCAATAGAATATCTTAGCATCACGCGTGGCATTTGTGAGGCATGCTTGTTAAGAAAATCTGTTAGGGTAGTTTTGTCGCGTTTTCCCACTTCACGCAACATCCATCCACAAGCTTTATGTATGAGGTGATGATTGTGGGTTAAGAAGTACTTTGAAAGGTGCAGTGTATCTTCAAACTCGTTGTTGCGAATAAAAGCCAGTGTAGAAACAATAGCTATGCGTTGATTCCACAACAAACTGCTCTGAGCCAAATCGTACAGAACTGTACGGTCTTTATCAAGTAACCAAGATCCTACAATTTTGTAGCACGATACATCTACCAAATCCCAATTGTTTATACGTTGTGTATGATTGAGATAGAAATTGTAAATAGTTTCTTGAGTTGCTTCATTGCCACGCTCAAATTTATTGACAAGAATAACCAATGCTGCAAACCTACACTCATGATATTTGCTTTGTAAGAGTTTCTCCACTTCCTGTAATGGCAAATGAGTAAAAGTGGCTACCACTTTTCTGCTTTGTGGAACAGTCACTCCCAAGAAAACATCGCCCTCTGCATACTCTCCTTTTTTAGTTTGAAAAAAAGAAGAGAGAATCTCAGCTTTCTTAGGATTGCTTAGTGCTTTGAGTTTGTTTATTATAGTTTTGGCATTCATGACTTGTTGCTTTTTGGCATATGATAAAGACTTGCTAGCAAAAGAGAGTCTCTAAAAAAAATGTTCATATCAGCTCATTATATTATTTTTTTGCAAAAAATTATACCACTCTAGACACAGGATAATCCTTAAAATAAAACCCAAGTATGTTTTGAATTACTTCTAGTCCCATTTCGTCGCGTGCTTCGCTTGTTTTTGTTCCAGCGTGTGGAGCAAGCACCACATTGTCTAGTTTAAGAAGTGCGGGCAATATTTTAGGTTCATTTTCGTAAACATCTAATCCTGCTGCCAATATTTGATTCTCTTTTAAGGCATTGGCTAGTGCTGCTTCGTCAACTAAAGTGCCTCTTGCAGTATTTATTAAAATAGCAGACTCCTTCATCATCTCCAACTCCTTTTTTGCAATCATGTGTTTGGTTTCTTTGGTAGAAGGCGCATTGAGAGAAATATAGTCGCTCTCACGTAAAAGTGTCTCTAACGAAACATAGCGAGCTCCGTATTTGTCTTCTATTGATTTCTCTAGTCTGTTTCGGTTGTAATACATAATACTCATTCCTGATGCTACTGCTCTGCGAGCAAGTGCTTGACCAATGCGGCCCATTCCGATTATGCCCAACGATTTTCCGTAAATAGGCACACCAAGATTGTCATACAATCCCCATCTCAAACCTTCGGGGGTTCTCAGTTTCCTATCGTAGAATCCAATTTTTCTACCAGCGGCTAGTAACAATGCAAAAGCAAATTCGGCAGTAGGCTCAGTTACAGAGTGAGGTATATTGGTAACAGCTATTCCTTTTTGTTTGGCATATTCTACATCTATATTATTGTATCCAACGCCATAATTGGCTATAAGCTCTAGTTTAGTGCCTCTATCCATTATCTCTTTGTCGGTATAAAAACTAAAATTGGGGATAAGCACTTCAAAATTGCTAATCATCTCCAACACTTCTTCGCGTCTGAAACCTGATTTTTCTGGTAATACATATTCAACTTTTCCATCTAGTTCTTTGGCAATTTCAGGATTAAGTTTGTAGGTAATAAGAGCTTTTTTCATTGTATTATAGTTTTTGTTTTATTTAAATTGTTAGTAGTGCTAAGTTAAACGAGTAACAAACATAATTGTTTTAATTTGAATTGGTGTATGCATATTTGTAATTTTATTCTCGTTTATCAAGTCTTGTTTCACCCCTCGAATATATTATATTGATTCTTTCTAAAACTCACCTTTTAAATTTCATAGTTTCTTTTCATGTAATGCTATAGTAATGCAGAAAATCAGCTTTTAACAGTTTTGTGTTTTATGGCGCTGTTTGCTATCAATTTACAGTCTTTTGTGCTTGTTGAGTGCTTTTTTGTTTGTAGTGACAACATTTCCTACGCGTAGGCCACGATTTTTCAAGTACAACAGTCAAATCCTACACGTAGGTCACGATTTTATAAGTACAGCAGTCAAATCCTACGCGTAGGATTGAAAAAACAGAGTATAAATGCTGAATCCTACATGTAGGATTAAAAATATAGAGTGTAAATGTCGAATCCTACGTGTAGGATGCAAAATATAAAGTGTAGATGTCAAATCTTACGTGTAGGATTGAAAAAAACAGAGTATAGATGCAAAATCCTACGCGTAGGATTGAAAGTATAGAGTTTTTATGAGATTTCCTACGTGTAGGATTCTTTTGAAAGACTGCAAAAAAGGTGACCAACGTGTAGGATTCTTTTGCAAGACTACATAAAAGACAACCAACCTATAGGATTCTTTTGAAAGACTATAAGAAAGGTGACTGACGTGTAGGATTTGATTTAAAGACAATAGAAAAGGTAACTGACGTGTAGGATTTGTTGTGCGAACTTTTTAAAAAGCGTCCTACCTATAGGGTTATTTTTAGAGACTCAAGAAGAAGCGGCCAAGTAGAAGGATTCTTTGTTTATACTGTAGTAAAAGTGATGAACATGATAAGATGCTTTGTAAATAGCGATGAATGAGCGCAGAGTATAGTTGGATAGATTGTAATAGAATGACAAAAAGAGAGCGTACTTGCAGTTTAGGAGTAAATTAACACCTAGCTTCATCAAAAGATTCATATCATTTTGACCTACCTTAGTAAACTGAATAGCATCAATATTGAAAAATAGATTAATTTGAACGCAATTACAATAAAAACAACTATTGTACAATCAACGGTGCTAATCTATCCGATTACCTATGAAATCTAAAAGATATTTCATCGGGGCCCATCTGTGTAAAAACACAAACTTTGTTGGGTTATTTATATTGAATTTATTACATCAATCCACACGAAAGGATTCTTGATATAGGTTTCCTGTAAAGTGGACATGCTAAGATGTTTTTAATAATGACATATTAGGTAAATATATACTTTTACTGCTGATTCCTCTGATTGGCCAACATGTATTTACATTGTAGAGAGCCACATATACAAAAAAAGGTGAGCTGAAATAAATCAACTCACCTTTTTTTGCTCTTCAGGCTGGACTTGAACCAGCGACCCCCTGATTAACAGTCAGGT